>JAEZGT010000062.1 GCA_023416875.1 Pseudomonadota bacterium | reverse complement strand
GTGTCGAAGCCGCGGAAATCCACCAGTAACACGTTCACCACATTGCTGCCGCCGCCTTCGCTCAGCGCCCGCAACATAAAGAAGTCGCTGATGGATTGATGCGCGGGATTGATCATCACCCAGTAGCTCAACCCCGCCATGCCGAGACCGGTGATAAACGCCACAGCCAAATCCCGGGAGCGGCGCGCCCATACACTTAATGGAATAACGATATTGAATTCTTTCGGCGGCAGCCGCGGCGGCAACCAGCGCAAACCAAGCAAAATCAAAATGGTGGTGACGGTTTCCACCATCAACTGAGTGAGCGCGAGATCGGGTGCCGACATCATCAAAAACGTAATGCAGCAAATGATCCCCGTTCCACCGAGCAGGGTGAGTGCACGCAAGCGGTGATATTTCGCTTGCCAAGCTGCGCCGACCGCGCAGGTGCACCCGATAAACCAAAGCAGCGCAAACCACGGATCGAGATTTTTTGTCGCCAGGTCAAAATCAAACGTCACTTCTTTCGGCCAAGCCACTATGACCAAAATCATCGCTACTGACAGAATCACCAGAATCTGTGGCTGAATGCGTCGCGTACTGAACCATCTTTCAAACCGCCCCGCTCCAGCGGACAGTGACAGCAGTATGCTTTCATAGGCTTGCGCACCGCTGAACCTATGCAGCAAAGGAACCTTGTCGCGATGGATGAGATTTGCATACTTGCGCAGCAGCGTATAGAACACCACCCCGAGCAGCAGCGCGGCAATACTCATCAACAGTGGTGTATTAAAACCGTGCCAAATGGCGAGACTGTACTCCGGTGTTTGGATTCCCAGCACTGACCGCACCGCAAGCTCCAAAAACGGAGCAATACTCAACGCCGGAATAATTCCCACAATCAGGCAGCACAACACCAAAATCTCCACCGGAAAACGCATCCAGCGCGGCGGCTCATGGGGTTGCGACGGCAAATCCTGCGCGGGCTTGCCGAAGAACACATAAATAAAACGCAGGGAGTAAGCGACGCTGAAAATTCCGTATAACACCGCAGCGATCGACATCCATTGGGTGTCGCCCCACTCCAAGGCCTGGGAAAAGAACATTTCCTTGGACAGAAAGCCGTTCAACAAAGGCACGCCTGCCATGGCGGCGCTGGCGATAATCGCCAATGTCGAGGTGTAGGGCATCATCGATAGCAGTCCGCGCAATTTGCGCATATCCCGGGTGCCGCTTTCGTGGTCGATTACCCCGACCGCCATAAATAATGATGCTTTGAAAGTGGCGTGGTTAAGGGTGTGGAAAATCGCCGCCACCATCGCCAGTGGTGAGCCAATCCCCAAAAGTACCGTAATCAACCCGAGATGGCTGATCGTCGAATACGCCAACAGCCCCTTCAGGTCATGCTGGAAAATCGCCAGAAAAGAACCGAGCAGCATGGTACAGATACCCGCGCCAGCCACCACCCAGGTCCACTCTTCCGTGCCGGACAAAATCTGCCAGAAGCGGATCATTAAAAAGATGCCAGCTTTCACCATGGTGGCCGAATGCAAATAGGCGGAAACCGGCGTGGGCGCCGCCATCGCATGGGGCAACCAGAAATGGAAAGGAAACTGCGCGCTTTTGGTCAATGCGCCGAGAGCGATCAAGATAAAGGTCGGCATATACCAGGGATGCGCGCGCACCAAATCCCCAACCGCAAGCACATCGTCCAATTCGTAACTGCCGACAATATGGCCGAGTAACAGCACACCGGTCAGCAAACAAAGCCCCCCCGTCGCCGTAACGGTAAGCGCCATACGCGCACCTCGGCGGGCATCGGCGCGGTGGTGCCAATAACTGATCAACAAAAACGAAGCCAGACTGGTGAGTTCCCAGAACATCACCAACTGAATCAAATTTCCCGATAGCACTACGCCGATCATGCTGCCCATAAAAGCCAGCAGAAAAGAGAAAAAGCGCGGCACCGGATCCTGCGGCGACATGTAATAGCGGGCGTACAACACCACCAGCAATGTAATGACCTGAATCAGCCCCATAAACACCCAAGCCAGGCCATCCATACGCAGGGAAAAATACAAACCCAGCTCGGGGATCCAATCCACCTTGTAGCGAATCACTTCGCCATCGCTGATGGCGGGATACAAACAGAGCGTCACCACCAATCCGCAGACGGCGATAAAACCCGCCAGCCACGCTTCGCGATTGCGCGCATCCTCCGGCATGCAGGCAGCGATAAGGCTGCCAATGAAAGGTAATAAAATCAGGCTCAGCAACATAGCTTCGTCAGCGTAAACGACAAAAGACCGGGCGCAGCAAACTCAGCCCACCCGCCAGAATTTTCGCGTGCAAGACTAACACGCGATGCACCCCGTTTGTGAAGGGATCCACAGGATTCCCACCGATTTGAGGGGGGTGAAGGGGGATTTTAGAAAACAGGCAGCCGGTTTATAGTAGCGCCCGCGCCGCAATAGCTCAGTCGGTAGAGCAACTGATTCGTAATCAGTAGGTCGGAGGTTCGATTCCTCTTTGCGGCACCAATAAATCAATAACTTACAGAAAATCGAGTTTTTAATTTTTGCCTCGGGCTAACACCGGGCTATCACTGGGCTAGCAAATGCGCGAATCCCAATACCAAAATTACCCGGCTATAAATGTCTGCCCTTGTTGCTGTTGCCAGCGATAACTTTCGGTTGCACGAGCCACCAAATATCAGATGGCGAATTTCTATCTGTCTCTCAAACACACTTCCTTATGTGAAATTAACTGACCCCGCTGAATACGAGGCCAGTTATTGATTTCCGCGCTTACGCCGTCACCTGCGCAAACTCATCGAAATACGTGGGAAAAGTTTTTGATGTGCATTTCGGGTCGTTGATAGTGATAGGGGCGTTGCCGAAAGCGGCGAGGGAGAAGCACATCGCCATGCGGTGATCGTTGT
>JAEZGT010000041.1 GCA_023416875.1 Pseudomonadota bacterium | reverse complement strand
CATGATCACCAGTCGCGGCGATCGCAATCATGTGATGGCCGCAGTTGAGGCGGGTGTCAGCGATTATTTGTCCAAACCCTTCACCTCAGAAGAACTGACTCGCAAGATCGGCAAGCAGCTCAAACGTCTGGGTTACAAAACCAATAGCGCCTCGCCCAGCAACCGGGGTATGGCGTTTTCCTCTGTGGATGTACTGACGGGCGGACGCTCCGCTACACCTCCCCAACCGGCATCGACTGCCAACGACAAGACCGAAAAATTCAAAGGCAAAGTGCAGCTGCGTTTTCCCCATGTTTCCTGCGATTACGAGTTGCTGGAAACCTCGCAGCAGGCGCTTTGCGGCCTCATGCTGCGGCCACAGATTTTGCCGACAGTGTTTGATCAGGCGGCGGTGGATATAACGGGGGCCGATGGTCAAGCGCTGGCGCGGGTCAACGGTTACATCCACAGCATCAGCGCCTGCGAACCTTCTCCCAGCGCCGAACGGGTGCGCGTGATTATCCGCTTCGTCGACCAGGATCCGGCGAAACAGGCCGTGCTCGCCGACCTGTTCAACCGTTAAAGATTTTTATTCGGCGAACTTTTATTCAGCAGATTTTGCTTCGCCGCGAAAATCACCAGCCCACACAAATGCCACCCGCTCAGGTGAAATATGACGGCGCATAGCGGCAAGAATCTGCTCCGGCGTCAGTGCCTTAATCTGCTCTTCGCGGCGAATACGCCACTCCATTTTGCGCTGTAATTCCAGATCGGTGACGAGCAGATCGGCGAGGCTGCTGATCTCAGTGCGGTCGACCCGCGCCTGCTGTAACAGGCCCGATTTGGCTGCAGCCACTTCCTCAGCGGTAAAACCCTTCTCTAGAACTTTCGCCAGCTCCTCGCGCACTCCCTTTTCCACTGCGGTGCGGTTTTGCGGAGCGAAGATGGCGTAGGTGCTGAACTGGCCGTTGTCGGTCCAGTCGGACATGCTCAACCAGGCCCCGGCGCTGTAAGAGAGCCCCTCTTTCTGGCGCAATCGGGTAACCAGACGGCTGTTAAGGAAACCGCCGCCGAACAAATGGGTACCCAACTCCAGCGCTGCAGCGTCCGCGTGGTTTTCGCCGACCGGAACCGGCAACAACGCCATCAGCGCCGCGTTTTCCTTGTCCGGGGTTATCCGGGTGAGAGTGATGGGCTCAATCTCGCGATAGGGCTGAATAATGCGCTCATAGGTTTCAGCGCTGCGCCAGCCGGCAAAACTTTCCGCCAGTTTGTCCAG
Source organism: Pseudomonadota bacterium (assembly GCA_023416875.1). Lineage (GTDB taxonomy): Bacteria > Pseudomonadota > Gammaproteobacteria > Pseudomonadales > Cellvibrionaceae > UBA5868. Next base: position 3,797 of record JAEZGT010000041.1, on the reverse strand, counting down.
GGTGATCTTTTCATCCAGATCCCCCACTACCGCGATCTGCATATTCGCGCCGCCAAAAAACTGCTGATGGAAACGCTTGAGGTCTTCTGCGGTGACCGCGCGCAGATCGGCGATTTCCTCATTGAGGGTCGGCGCATAGTAGGGGTGACCTGGAGGCCAGGGGCTGTAGAAGCGCCGGGTCTCACGGTTGACTATGGCTTGAGGATCCTGGCGCGAGGCTTCGAGATTGGCGATGGCACTGGTCTTCAGCCGCTCCAATTCGTCGGCATCAAATGCCGGGTTGCGCAGCACTTCAGCCACGACCTCGATCACCGCAGGCAGATTTTCTCTGGTGGTTACTAAGGATGCGTAGTAGCCGCTGATGCCGCCGCCGATTCTCGCGTTGGTATGCAGTTCGTCAAAGCGATCCTGCAATTCCTGACGGCTGAATTTGGCACTGCCGCGCATCAGCATCGCGCCCACCAGATCCGCTACCGAGCGTTGCTGGCGCAGGCTTTTTTCACTGCCGAACTGCATTTCGAGCTGTAACACCACCTCTTCGCCGCGGGTTTTGCGCGGCAGGAAGGCGACCTTGGCACCCTCTTTCAAGCTGTGAAATTTCGACAGAGCCGCAATATTTTCCAGGGATGGATCGAACTCCTCGCCCAAGGCCGAAAGCTGCTTCCCGGTGTAGCCCTCGAGCACCGCCGACACATTGGTCACTTGCGGAATCTCCACCCGCTCTGGAGCCGACGACGGATAGAAGCGACCCTCAGTGCGGTTGTTGCGCACCAGGTAGTACTCCGCCACCCGCTGCACATCCGCTGCGGTCACTTGTTCAATGCGATCGCGAGTCAGGAACAGCAGGCGCCAGTCGCCCATGCCGATGTATTCGCTCAGAGCGATGGCGATTTGCTCAGAGGAGTTGAAGGCGAGATTGATTTGCTTGAGCAGATTGCGTTTGGCGCGAGCCACTTCTTCCTCGGTAATCGGCGCGGATTTGATGCCTTCCACCAACTGCAAAAATGCGTTGCGGGTTTTTTCGATATCACCGTCTTTGGCGACCTTGGCGGCGAGAAACATCAGGCCGGGGTCCTGCAACTGGTAGGAAAACGCGAAGGTGCTCACCGCCAGTTTGTTTTCCATCACCAGGTTCTGGTGCAAGCGCCCGCGCGGGGTATCGCCGAGGATCTCGGACAGTACTTCGATAGCGGCGTAGTCCTCATGACTGCCGGCGGGCACGTGGTATGCGGTGGAGTACCACTGGATATCCCCCACCCGCCGCACTGTCACACTTTTTTCGCCGTCCTGAGCCGGCTCCACGGTGTAGAGCTTGGGCAGTTCGCGTTTCGGACGGGGGATTTGGCCGAAATGTTTATTGATGCGCTTCAACATGGCGGCTTCGTCAAATTTGCCCGCCACAGTGAGCACAGCGTTGTCCGGCTGGTAGTAACGGCGATAAAAATCCTGCAACCGGTCGATGGCGACATTCTCAATATCCGAGCGCGCACCGATAGATGGGTTGCCGTTGTTGTGCCAGCGATAAGCCGCCGCAGTCATGCGCTGCATCAGCACCGTATAAGGATTGTTTTCGGAGCGTTCGAATTCGTTGCGCACTACGGTCATCTCGCTGTCCAGATGCTCGCGGGCGATAAAGGCATTGACCATACGGTCCGCCTCCAACCGCAGCGCCCAATCGATATTGTCGTCGGTGGCGGCGAAAGTCTCGTAATAGTTGGTGCGGTCAATCCAGGTCGTGCCATTCGCATTGGCGCCGCGGGCGCTCATTTCCGCCGGCACATCCGGATGCTTTTTGCTGCCCTTGAACATCAGGTGTTCCAGCAGGTGAGCCAAGCCGGTCTCGCCGTAGTTTTCGTGTTTGGAGCCGACTTTATAGGTGACGTTGACTGTGACCGTTTCCTTGCTCGGGTCCGGAAACAGCAATACGGTGAGGCCGTTCTTCAAACGGTATTCGGTAATCCCTTCTACCTGCGCCATCTGGCTCACTCCGCGAGGCAGGGAGACAGGCGCGGCGGCGCTGGCGAAGCTGACGACCAACAAGAGGACACAGGTGAAACTGCGGATGAGCGCTTGGGGCATCGGAATTCCTTTGCGGCTGAGGGAAAAGAAAGCGGTCGAGTTTACTGCGTGGCACAGAGTGCGCAAAGCGCTCCTGCCTGGGCAGCGATAATAACGGCGCGATTCCACAACAACACTGCAGCGGGAAAGTTCCGCCGCGACTCCCGGCTGCCAGCTTGACTCGCTAAGGATTGCCACTATCATCCACGAGGCGCCGACTTCCACACTACACTGCTCAGGGAAGCACTCCTCAATTCATGGACCAATCTTCATGATCGACACCCGCCAAACGCTGGAAACACCAGAAGGCACCGACCTGTCCTTGCTCCCCGCCGGTTTCTGGATTCGCAGCTTGGCATATATGGTGGACTGGCTGCTGCGCATCGCCGTGGTGATCGTTTTCGCAATCGTCTTCCGCACCAGCGGTATCGGCAAAGGCCTCACCCTGGTGGTGTATTTTCTGTTGGAGTGGTTTTACCCGGTGTTCTTTGAAGTCTGGCGCGGCGGCCAGACCATCGGCAAAAAGTCTCTCCGCCTCAAAGTGATTAACGACGATGGCACCCCCATCACTTTCGCCGCCTCGCTGATTCGCAATCTTCTGCGCGTGGTCGACTTTCTGCCGAGCTTCTACGTCACCGGCATCCTCGCCAGCCTGTGCAACCGTCATTTCAAACGCCTGGGCGATCTGGCTGCGGGGACGATGGTGGTCTATGCCCATCCGGTGCCGCCCAGCCCGCCGCTGGAAAATGTCGGCAGCCGACCGGTGCCGGAGGGTTTTAGCACCGATGAACAACGTTTTCTTTTAGCGTTTGCCCAGCGCAGCTCGACCATGAGCGCGGCGCGTCAGGCGGAGCTGGCGCGGGTGCTGGCGCCGGCATTGGGGGGTAGCGATCCGGTCCTCACCATCAAACAAATGGCCAATCATATCGTCGGCAATCGCGAGCAGCCCCGCGGGGGTCCGGCGGCATGAAGCAGACCGCTTTTGAACAACTGCACGCACCGACATGGCGAGCGCTCGAAGAGCAACTCCGCCATCTGGAAAAAGGCGGAAAAAAATCGCCTGATGACCAACAGCAGTTCGCTGCGCTCTTTCGCAAAGTCTGCCACTTCCATGCTTTGGCGCAGGAGCGCCACTACAGCAGCTTCCTGGTGGACCATCTAGACAATCTGGTGACCCGCGCGCACCAGCAGCTCTACCGCCGCAAACACCCCATCCGCGAACCGCTGATTCGCTTTGTGGTGGCCGACTTCCCCGCGCTGGTGCGGGCGGAAAAACAGGCGGTGCTGTGGGCGGCGGTATTGTTCCTCGCCCCCCTTCTGCTGTTCTTTATCGGCGGACGCATATCGCCAGAGCTGGTGTACACGGTGCTGGCGCCGGAGCAGACGGCGGAGATGGAATCTATGTACGACCCCGCCAACAAGATCCTCGGCAAAGCGCGGGACTCGGATACCAACTGGGGTATGTTCGGTTTTTATATCTACAACAATATCTCCGTCGCCTTTCGCACCTTTGCCTCCGGGCTGCTGCTGGGCGTCGGCAGCGGTTTTTTCCTCACCTACAACGGCGCGCTCATAGGCGCGGTGGCCGCCCATCTCACCAATGTCGGCTTTACCACCACCTTCTTCACCTTCGTGGTGGGTCACGGCAGTTTTGAACTCACCGCCATAGTGCTCGCCGGTGCGGCGGGACTGAAACTCGGCTACAGCCTGCTGGTACCCGGGCAGTTGAGCCGGCTGGA
>JAEZGT010000365.1 GCA_023416875.1 Pseudomonadota bacterium | reverse complement strand
GCTCAGTGCGGCACAAGAATGGAATTTTGCCTTGAACGGCGAGCAGACTCTGACCCTACCCATCACCGTGCGGGCGCACGCCGACGGCCAACACCATGGGTATATTTTTATTGAACATAGATCTGCGGACGGCACCAGCTCCGCCCGCGCCCTGGCGACGGAATTTCGCGTCGGCGGCGGTTTTGTCACCAACCTCTATGAGAAGAATTTCCGCACAGCAAAATCCAGTGAATTCAAGATTATGCCCGCCAAGGAAGAGATTTACTGACCCCAACGCTCGGCGCAGAACTGCAGCACCGCTTCGGGCGCGGTGACGTAGGGTTTGGCGTAGGGTTGCAGCAGGCGCTGGATAGCGCTGCGGTAAATCTCCCGCTCACCCAGCATTTTCTCGACGGTTTCCGTTACGACTCGGGCCTCTTGAATTCCCGGCAGCATCTGTCCCACGCCCAAGCCCTGAATTTTTTGCCCGGTCAACAGCTGCTCCAGCTGAATCGGCAGCACCAGCACCGGCGTGCTCGCCACCAGGCTCTCCCGCACCGTGCCACCATTGCCGTGGCCGACAAATAAATCCGCCTCAGTCAGCAGCGCCGGCAAATCCACGACTTCACGGGTGAACTGAAATTGCGGGCTCTGCCACCGCTCGAGACTATCCGGCGGCGCCTGCGGGCAGATGGCGATCACCTGGGCGCGCGCCTGCGCCAAACCCGCAACCAGTTGGGCGAATCCTGGATGGCCGTGCTTGAGATAGGCGACCACCCGCGGTAGATCTCCGGCAGCAAAACTCAACGCCTCGCCGACGGCAGCGGTAGTCCCCAGGCAATAGCATCCATCGGGCCGCAGGGGATAGATATCCAGTTCGCGTGGATTGCTGATCAAGGTGGCGTCCACCTGAAACAAATCAGAGAGATGGCCCAAGGGCGGCTCGCCACGGCGCTGCAAAACCTGGTTGATGACACCAAGCACACGGGCTTCCTGCCGCGCCACCAAGCCGTCATCCAGCGGCACTGGCCGCCAATCCGCCAATGGCGCACCCGGGACCGGCTCGGCAAACCCAGTGCCCACCGCCACTTTGGCCACGTTATAAGTTCGCAGCGCCAGCATCGCGGTAGGCGACGAATCAAACACCACCAAATCCGGCTGCACCGCCTCCACCAGCGCGCGCCAAGCGAGCAACAAACACTCCAGCGGATCCGGCTCGAGATAACCCAGCAACAATAAGGAGTCAGCCTGACAAACAATGGGACGCTGCATGGAAATCTTCGGCAGCCACACCGGCGCCTGCATCAAAGTGACCTGACTGCCGCTGAAAAAGACATAGGCGCGCGACAAGTCTTTGAGCGCCACAATTACGCGATAACCGGCTTTTTCCAGGGCTTTTGCTATTGCGGAAAGGCGGGAGATATGCCCCAATTCGCCCCCTACTTCCCAGGTGCAGAGAACGGTCCGTTGATTACGCGCCGCCATATCGTTCGCTCGCCTCTTCCCAAAAAAGCGCCCTTTGTACCACTTCCATAAGGATCCTGTGCATGAAGCATCCCCACTACGCTATTCCTCTGCTTGTCCTGTCCGCCGCGACGCAAAATGCTAACGCTATTCAAGTCAACGCGGATACGTTCACGGTGCAAGCCAACTCCGGTCCGACTCCGCTAGATGTCCTCGCCAACGACATCCCTGAGAACGCCGAATTCACCGGTTTCATTTTCCGCTTTGTTCCGACGGCCAGCGCGATGTACGGCTCTGTTTTCCAGGGCGAGGACAACCAGCTGTATTACCAGCCCCCAGAAGATTTTATCGGTGAAGACAGTTTCTATTACGAGGCGGACGACGGGGTCGGCTATGGCGGCGCCAATGTCATCATCAATGTGGCCAATGCCGTAGCGCGGAATGTGGTGGGTGCCACCAACACGGCGATTGCCGCAACACTCGACAACCTGTGCGTTGAACAACCGTCTGGCCAAGTTGCAAGCACCGCAATGCTCGCGCAGATTCCACGTCTGCGCGAAGTCTGCGAGGTTTTGGCGGAAACCGCAGGTACCGCGGCGCTCAACGCCAGCCTGCGCGAAATCGCGCCTGAAGAGGCGCTGACCCAGCGCACCTTGCTCGCGGAAAATTCCCGCAACAAGACGTCCCGCCTCTACCGTGCCATGGCCGCGATGCGCGCAGGCAGCACGGCCAGCTTGAGTATCAACAACACCGCTTTGCCCTTCGGCGGCGCCGCCGGTGACGCTGCGAATTCACCCTGGACGCTCTTATCATCGCTACAGTTCGACACCTTCGAGCGCGATCACAGCGGCAATGAGTCGGCTTACGACTCCGACGCGCACGGGCTGATGGTCGGCCTGGGTTACCGCCTGAGCAGCAATGTGAGCGTGGGCGCCGCGTTCGATTGGATGACCTACGACGTAGGTTACGACGGCGACACCGGCGATCTCGACTCCGATATTTACAGCCTCACCGGCTTCCTCAGCTGGTACCTCAACGCCCTCACCCTCGACCTGCAGCTTGGATTTTCCCAGGGCGATACCAACGCCCAGCGCCGCTTTACCCTCCTGGAACAATCC
>JAEZGT010000279.1 GCA_023416875.1 Pseudomonadota bacterium | reverse complement strand
GCTCATAAAACTGCCGCTAAAAATCCGCTGGAAAAACAGGGGCGAAGAATAACAGACGCCAGTCTGCTTGAGAAATATTAGGCCGCTATAGTCTTAGATTCAGGAGTTATGCGAGAAGTGCGGCAGCGTCGTTGCATTGCATACAGAAGGCGAAATCGGTAGATTTGCCGCCTGCTGCGACCTTGCAGGCCATTTTATCCGCCGCCGTATGATCAAAGCGTCATAATCCTCTTATTTCTCAAACCTACAGGAGCTTTCTGTGGAAATCGCGTGTCTTGACCTTGAAGGGGTGCTGGTCCCTGAAATATGGATTAAGTTTTCTGAAAAAACCGGTATCCCGGAGCTGCGTGCGACCACACGTGATATTCCAAACTACGATGAGCTTATGACCATGCGCCTGGGCATTCTGGCGAAACATGGTTTGGGACTGAAAGAAATTCAAGAAGTGATCGCCACTTTGCGCCCATTAGACGGTGCCGCTGAGTTTCTCGATTGGCTGAGAGCCCGCTTTCAAGTGGTCATTTTGTCCGACACCTTTTATGAGTTTGCCGGACCTTTGATGGCGCAACTCGGTTATCCGACTTTGCTGTGTCACAAGCTGACGGTGGACTCAAAAGGTATGGTTACTGATTACAACCTCCGTCAGGTCAATCCCAAGCGCCAAGCGGTTTGTGCGTTCAAAACGCTTTACTACCGCACTATCGCAGTGGGCGATTCCTACAACGACACCACCATGTTGGCGGAAGCGGATGTGGGCATCCTGTTCCACGCTCCCGACAACGTTATCGCGCAATTCCCGCAGTTCCCCGCAGTGCACACCTACGCTGATCTCAAGAAGGAATTCATCAAGTCCAGCGTGCGTGAGTTGACGCTTTAATCTTGCCGCCCCTGCGCGCTTCCCCTTGCAAGTGCGCTCAACAGAGAGCCTATTTTGTGTAGGCTCTCTTCATACTCCTGAGTTGGATCTGAATCCGCCACAATTCCGCCTCCCGCCCATGCGTAAAGCTTCTCGCCGTGCTGTAGCAGCGTGCGTATAGCGATATTGAAGTCCGTATTGCCATTGCAGCTGAAGTAGCCGATAGCACCGCAATAGATGCTGCGCGAGTGGCTCTCCAGCTCTTCTATAATTTCCATGGCGCGCTTCTTGGGGGCTCCAGTGATGGAGCCGCCGGGAAAACACGCCTCGATAAAATTTGGGTGGTTTATCTCCGGCTTTAATGTACCGGTGACTGTGCTGACCAAATGGTGGACGTTGCTAAAGCTCTGTAAGGCAAAAAGCTCCGGCACAGCGACGGAATGAGGCAGGCAGTTCATGCTGAAATCATTGCGCAGCAGATCGACGATCATCAGGTTTTCGGCCTGATTTTTTTCGCTGTTGCGCAGGGAGTTTTGCTGTTCGCTGTCTTCCGCCGAGGTTTTTCCACGGGGGGCGGTGCCCTTGATCGGTTGGGTAAGTGCGCTGCGATGATGGATTTGAATAAACCGCTCAGGGGAAATGCTCAGGACCGATCCTTCCTTTAGCGCAAGAAATGCCGAGAACGGGCTTGGTACCGCGCGCCTTAATGTCAGATAGGCATGTTGCGGCGCGCCGGCAAAATCGGCGCTAAAGCGCTGGGTATAGTTCACTTGATAGCAGTCGCCCGCGAGCAAGTACTGATTGATTTTGGCGATGGAGTCGAGATAGCGGTCGCGGCTCTCGTCGACCACAAATTCACCGCAGGTGTATTCGCCTTCAATCGCCGGTTGTTGTAACGCCGCAAGCGCCTGGGCGCGGATTTCTGACGAGCAGGTATCCAGAAACAATACCTGAGCCTTCTGCTCCTGATGGTCAACCACCAAAGCCCACTCATACCAGCCGAATTGGGCAGCGGGGATCGGGTCGGGCTTAAGATTCAACCGAAATGCGCTGTGCCGGCTGGCATAGCCGAAATAGCCGATCCAGCCGCCGCAGAAGGGCGTTTCGCTTCGTTCAATGGCCAAAGGTAAACGCTCATTAAGGCGTTCGATGACCGACGCGCAATCGCCACGGATTTGTTCACTGGGCAATGCACTAAGAATGTCGTAACGCCCCAACATCGACTCCGGTTTGCCGCTGTCGAGCCAGACACAGCCCGGCAATAAGCTCAGGCGCAGGAATACCGTCTCGACATTGGCGGCATAAGGGAAGTCGTGCGTGGTGTACACCTATGACAGACCTCTGAACAAACGGCGGGTGGGCAATTGTAGAGATTGAGGTGTTTTTAAGCTATCGAATAGACTGGCGCTCCGATCAGCTCGGGTTTTGAGGTTTGTATGGCGTTCTATGGCTTGGCGAATTTGGCGGACCTGCACGACGGGTTCAGCGCTGCCCATAACGTAAACGGCAGGCCGCTGCTGTTATTGCAGGAAGGTGGCGAGATTTTCGTGATTGAAAATCGCTGCCCGCATATGGATGCCCCGCTGGCTTCCGGGCGGGTAAAGGACGGCGCAATTATCTGTCGCGCCCACGGGATCGGTTTTGATCTGCGCACCGGCCGCGCTCGGGGGCCGTTGTCCGATACGTTGGATTGTTTGCGGTTTTTCCCGGTGATTTATCAGGGCAATAAAGTGGGCGTTGAGTTATGAGGTTCTGCTTACAGGCTGAGTCTGCGTAAATTCAGGTCCGTTTTACTGCCGTACACCCAGAGATGCTCAAACTCCGCCAGTAAATGGCGCGATTCGGCCCGGGCATTGCGCCGGGCATAACCCTTCAAATTGGGCTCATCCAGGTAATGCACTAGGTTGGTCGTATCCGCGCAAAAAAATCCCATCTGTTCGTCTTGGGCGCCTTCGATGTAGGCGCGGATGGCGATGTGAGAGGGCAGGCGTTGAGCAAGTCGTAGCAGCGGGTGATCGCTGCCCTGAAGGGGGCGAGTATCCCGAACCAGAATACGGACTTGGGTTTGCGCCCCGCGGCGGGCGAATTGCGACACTGCATCCACCAACTCGGAGTCGCCATAGATCGACAGCGCCAACTGGTGACTAAAAATATCGATATTGCGTAGGGCACCGGCGGCGAACTCGCGCAGGAAGGGAAGCACATCCGAGGGATGTTCCAGAGGATGAACCTTGTCGTCCGCTTCAGTGGTCATCAAATTTTCCCGGCTCAGTTTTGGTCATGCGCACGTGCTCGATTCCCGCATCCAAAAAGATTTCACCTTCGCGAACAAACCCAAAACGCTCGTAGAAGCCAATAGCGCTAATCTGCGCGTCCAGGTAGACCTTATCGAATCCGTGATTGGCGGCATACTGCAGCACTGCTGCCAATAATCGGGATCCTACTCCGCGGTGGCGATAAGGCTGGCGCACCGCCATGCGGGTTATTTTGCCGCTGGGGAGAAAACGCGCGGTGCCGACCGCCAGCCCATTCGATATGTCCGTGGCGAGAAAGTGCACTGCGACTTGGTCCAGATCGTCCCACTCATCCTCTTCCGGGACTTGCTGTTCTACAACAAACACCTCCCGGCGAATGTCCCGCAGGGTGTCCTGGGCCTGTTCCCACGGCACCGAACTGACGTGGATCACAACAGCAATCCCTGCGTGCTGAGTTGATAGAGCAGGGTTTGATCTTCTGAGCTGAGCTGCAATTCGGTCGGGTCATCTCCGGCGCAAAGTGCCTCCGCCAATGAAAGCGAGCACGAAAACTCCTCGCCATCGATATACAGCCT
>JAEZGT010000209.1 GCA_023416875.1 Pseudomonadota bacterium | reverse complement strand
AGTCCAGACATCATTGTTGTTATAGAAGCCATATAACTTGGCGCGAGCAGTGGTGCCGGAACCATCTGTGCGGCTGCCGTTGTCATAGTATTCCGGCTGGTCATGATAGAAGGTCAAACCGTTTTGCAATTGTGGCGCGCGGAATTCGGTATCCACACTCAGGCGCGCTTCGAAATTTTCAGTCGGTGTCAATAAAAACTGTACGCGGCCGCTAAGGCGGTTTTTGTCGTACAAGGTGTAATTGGTGTTGTAGCGGTTTTTGTAATAGCCGCGGCCTTTATCGACAACGAAGGAGCCGCGCCAGGCGAGCAAGTCCTCAATAACCGGGCCACCACTCGCACCTTTAATAATGAGGGCTTCGCGATCGCCGATGGTGATGGATAAATCCGATTCCTGTTCAAAGGTGGGTCGTTTGGTGTTGACATAAACCGCACCGGAGCTGCCGCCTTTACCACCCCAGGTGCCCACCGGTCCGCGAAAACCTTCCACACTTTCTACATCGTAAAAATCGAAATTGCCGAGAGCGGTAAGACCGAAGCTCACACCATCCTGCACCACCAATACGCTGGGGTCCTGCACTTCGGCGAATGCGCGTTTACCAACGCCGCGAATAGACAGAGACGCACCGCGGGTATTGTTCTGGTTAAAGGTTACGTTGGCCAAGCGTTTGGAAATGGCTTCGTAATCGAGGCCCAATTCACGATCCAGCACATCGCCGGAAATGACCGATTGGGACAGAGGCAGATCGTAAACCTGCTCAAGATTGGTAGTGGCTGCGGAAGTAGCGATAGCGCCCATTACCAGAATTTCTTCAATAACGCCGGAAGACGGAATACCTTGTGCAAAACTTAGCGCGGGCGCTGCGACACTCGCGATAATTAAAAAAGCTAATGGTTTTCTATTAAAAAAAGAAAAAGGAGTTTTTGCTTTGTACTGCGTGTGCAAGCTCATAGTAAATTGAATCCCGTGAATACATGTAGCGAAAGTCGGCCCAGTGCAAGCGGCATACCAAAGCAAAATCAGTAACTTAAAGATGAAAACTCAACAGCGGGATTAGCAAAAAATAAACATTGTTGGATTTTTTAAAGGTAAGTGCTGCATTGCCAGCACCTTTTAGCGGCGCATTTAAACGTGTGCTGAATTATTAACAGATGGGACTGATTGCCGACCAACACTCCTGTGCTGATCCATACAATTGGCAAAAATCATCGCTGAAATCTGTTCAGATTTTCGTCATTTGCCAAATTTGGTTATGAGGATAGAAAGAAAAAATCTGAAAACCGGGGGAGGTTTGGCGAATCCAGGCGATCACCTGCCCACAAGTCGTGCCACCGAATCAAAAGATGGGTCCGCCCGGCATCGCGATTTAGTGTTTTTAAAACATCGCTTCTGTTGAGAAATCAGCACTCAGCTATGCCGCCAGCAGCAGTTCTGCCGCCTATCAAGCGCCGAGCCCAATAAATCCGGGCTCTGCAGCGCTTTCCCTTCTTAAAAAATCTTTGGCCCGGTAATTGCCAACCTCTAACCGCCGAAGCATCCGCACAAGCAATTCAAATCACAAAACAGCATCATTAGGAGCGTTCAAATTATGAAAAACCCCGTTAGACATTCCGGTAAAGCTGTGGCAGTCGCAGCCGTATTGGCGGCGCTGGCTTTTACGGCCTCGGCGGACGACAAGGCGAAAAAACCCCAGCTCTCCGGCAAAGAAGCCGTGGAGCAACGCCGTGCCGCATTTAATCTGGTGGGCAAAACCTTCAAGCCCTTTGGCGGCATATTGAAAGGCGAAGTGGATTACAACTCTGTTGATGTTCCGGCGCTGGCTAAGCGTTTGGTATTCCTCAACGAATTTTTCCACGGCACTTTCCACGAGGATTCCAATCTCGGCGAACCCCAATCCAAAGCCAAGGCGGGAATTTGGAAAGATAAAGAAGACTTTAAAAAACGCCTGAAAGACTTCCGCGCAAATACGGAGAATCTGCTCGCCGTGGTCGAGCGTGAACAAGGTCCAACCGCCGCATTTAAAGACGCTGCGCAGAAAGTTGCTCAGGATTGCAAAGGCTGTCACGACAATTACAAAGTGAAGTAACCGTTCCTGTTAAGCATGTGCCGGTCCGAATTCGGACCGGCAGTAGAAGTCAGAGGTTCTCATGATTCCATCGGCACCGGATTTTTCGGTGAATTCACAGGATTCTTCAACGCAAGGTGTTACCAATATCCGCCGCAAAGTATGGGATCTGCCTGTGCGGCTTTTTCATTGGCTGCTGGTTGTGTCTTTTGCTGGAGCTTATCTCACCAATTGGCTTGGAATTTCCTGGTTCAAATATCACGAGTGGTTTGGTTACGCAGTCACTGTGTTGGTGACGTTTCGTATTCTTTGGGGATTTTTTGGCACTTGGTACGCGCGCTTCGCCAATTTTGTGCGCTCGCCCATTGCGACCTGGCGCTACACCATCAATTTATTGCGCGGCAAAGAGACCACCACCGCAGGGCATAATCCTCTCGGCGCTTTGATGGTGCTGTTTTTTCTGGTGGCTTTATTGATTCAGGCCGTTACCGGCTTATTTGCCAACGACGAAATTTTTAATGCGGGTGCGCTTTACGGTTATGTTTCCAATGAGGTAAGCCTGCAGCTCACCGCTCTGCACAAGGAATTGTTCTACTGGATATTTGCCGCCACGGTGATTCATGTTCTGGCGGTTCTTTTTCATGTCTTTTTCAAAAACGAAAATCTGATCTCGGCGATGGTCACCGGCTACAAAACCGGTGGCGAGCCTTTGCGCGGTGCTCCATCGATAGATTCATCGTTCGGGCTGCGTGCAACGATTCTGCTGGCGCTGGTTTCAGTGACGTTGTTTTTGCTGGTCAGCTTCGCGCCTAGCGCGAGTTTAGATATGGATTATTGAGAGGTATTTATGTTAATCACGACCCTATCTTCAGCGGCTTTTTTGCTAGTAACAGACCTCTCGATCATAGAGTTGGATCAGGGGCAGTTGATCGCGCCAAAGGTTGAAGCCGCTGCAGCCATTGAAGCAGCGCCGATTAAAACGGATGAGCGTGAGGTAGCAAAGGATTCTCCCGATTCCATCGACGCCGTTGCGGCGACTTGGGCGAAGGATGCGGTGAAAAGGCGGCGGTTGCGGGATTAACGAAAATCATGATGCGCGGTCGATCTGCGATTCCGTCATTCGCGCGCAGCGGGGATCCATAATAGAGCCCGCCCCCGTAGGAACGCACTCAATCCCGTCATCCTCGCGCAGCGGGGATCCATAAATCGTAGGCTCGAAGACGTGGACTCCCGCTGCGCGAGAGTGACGGGGAGGAGGCGAGAGTGACGGGGGAGGAGACGAGAGTGGCAGGGAGGAGGAGAGAGTGACGATGGCAGGAGCCAGCACGGCAGCAGTTATTCCGTCATCCTCGCGCAGCGGGGATCCATCTTGAAGTCAGCGCGGAAAATCTCAACAAAGCCCCGTCATCCTCGCGCAGCGGGGATCCAGTCAACCTACAACTCAAAAAGATACCCCCACGGGTAAATCCCCCGCTCGTGTCCGTCGCTGAAGACCAGTTGCACGCCATACGGGAATAAATTCACCGATTCCACTTGCACCGCTTCATCCACCAGGGTGATCTGGCCGCGTATACGCGCGGCGCGGCAACTTGAGCAAGGGCAGTGGCCGCGCAGGCGGTGGTGGGAAATGCTTTGCTGCAGGCCGGGGGACCAATTGAGGACCAACTCCCGCCGGCTGCGGGAGTTGCGGATTTCAAGGGGCGCCGGGCGGTTCATGATTGAGCAGGCTCAATTGGGCAATGCCAATGCGCACAGCTTTGCGCACTTCCGGGTCCTGGTCCTGTTCCGCATTGTGCAGCGCGGGGAGGGCGGCAGTACTGCCGATTTCCCCCAGGGCCAAAGCCGCTTCTTTGCGCAAATTGCTGATGCTATGGCTCAACAGACTGGCGAGGTCGGCAACAGCCGGGGCAAAGCGCAATTTGCCCAGAGAGCGGGCGGCTTGCAGGCGGCACTGCCAGTAATCATCGTGCAGAGCAGCAACCAAAGATGGCGCGGCCTGGGCCAGCCGTAACTTCCCCAAAGTCATAATCGCTTCTTCCCGCACTTGCCACGCAGGGTCCGCCAGGG
>JAEZGT010000398.1 GCA_023416875.1 Pseudomonadota bacterium | reverse complement strand
GATGATGGCCAAGCGCGCTCGCGTATCTTCACCGCGTTTGTGATCGTGAGTCGCAGTGGTCAGCATGCTGCGGGGAAAACGGCTTTGTCGTTCCATGCACAATTGATGAAAATCTTTCAAGGAAATGCCGTGGTGTTCTGGATCAAAACCGACGTCATTGCGGCTGAGCACCGCGCCGGAGCGATAGCACGCCGTATCCTCCACCGCCTTAGCGGCAGTTGGAGACGTTAATTGCTGAAAGCGCGCCAGAGTGCGGGCGCGCAGTGCGCGGTCTGGCCCCGGTGGCAGCGAATGTAGAGGTTCCGCGCCAAGCCACGCGTCCAATTTTTGCAAAATCGGCCACTCGGATTCCGGCAGCGTGCGCTGTGCACCTTCGAAAGCGCGATTGAAATACACTTGGTCTTGTGATGTGCGTTCGCAAGCGCCAGCGTAAGTCCGATACACCGGGAAATGGACAATTAGTTCCGTCAACGCGCGGCGAATGGAGGCGAGCGTCAAATCGCGGGTATGGATATCCGAACGCGCAATTAATAAAAGATTTTGCGCAACGGCTTCAAAATCACCGGAAAGCGATGTACTCAAAATCAACCGGCGCGCCTCCAAAACCTCTTCTTGGAAATCACCAGGACGTCCGGTGAGCTCATGCCAGTACCTCGTCAATAACGCGCCACCGTCCGCGTCATGCTGCAGCAGGTTTACCTGATTCATGAATTCGTAACCGGTGGTGCCGTCCACTTGCCAGTTGTCGGCAAGGCGCTCGCCACCTGCGAGAATTTTTTCCACATAAATAGGAAATTGCCCAGGCTTGGATCGCTGCGGCAATAAGCGTCTGATGCGGCGCTGCAATTTACGGCAGTAGGCACGGGGGTTGGCGAGGCCGTCTATATGATCGATGCGCAAACCATCGATAAGACCTCTTCCTATCAGCTCAAATATTTTGGAGTGCACCGCTTCAAATACTTCGTGGCGTTCCATACGCAAACCGGCGAGTTCGTTGATATCGAAAAATCGTCGCCAGTTGATATCATCCGCCGCGGTGCGCCAGCTCGCCAGGCGGTAGTTTTGCGCTTCCAATAACTGATGCAAACGCTCAATTTTTTCCTGAGCGTTTTCGTTTATTTGGAAATGGCCGATGGCCGCGCCGATCTGCTGTTCCAATCGCGCGCTGGCCGCGACTTCGAGTAACTCCTTGCGCAATCCGCAAGCGGCCTCCCAGGGATTTTCCGCGTTTTCCAACTGAGCAAAGCGCTCACCCAAGTTCTTGAGATTGGCGTCGTCACAGAGGGAGAGGATCTGCTGGTAGCTCGGCGGATAAATGGGAAATTGATGGGCAAAATATTGCGCGTAAAACGCGCCGGTTTTGGTGTTGTAACGCAGTTGAATATCGCCACTGCTCAACACATCACCATAATCACTGCCGAGAAATGGCACCAGACATTGACCTTTGAGCAAAGGGTCCGGTGAATTCCAATGAATATCAAAAAACTTGGCATAGGGGCTGCGGCGCCCCCACTCGAGCACATCCAGCCACCAGGGGTTGGCGTCGCCGCCGACGGCCATATGGTTGGGGACAAAGTCCACGATCAAACCCATGCGGTGCCGGCGCAGCTCCGCCACCAATTGTTCCAGCCCCTCCTCGCCGCCAAGCTCTGGATTAACGCAACTCGGATCCACTACATCGTAACCGTGAGTGGAGCCGGCGCGCGCTTTTAAAATGGGAGAGGCATAAATATGGCTGACGCCGAGACTGGCGAAATAGGGCACCAGCAGCAGCGCCCGGGAAAAAGTGAAATCCCGGTGAAATTGCAAACGAACACTCGCCTGTATCTCCGTCATATTTCAGTTTCCTGATTAAAGCCGACAGTTGTTATTAAGGTTGTCATTAAAGTTCCACGACGCATTAGGTTGCAGAAGCCTTTTTACAGCGCGACAAGAATGCTGTAGGGCGGCAGAAACCCATCGCGCTCGCTCTGATGATCCACGCGATGGCGAAAAATCAATTTTTCGTAATTACGCGGTTCCGGGATTGCAACTGGTGAGCTGCTTAAATTCAGATCGATGCGCAACAAGCTGCCATCACCCATGCGCCAACACGCGGATATCGCCGCGTCACCTAGAACCTGTACATCCTCCGCATGAGCGCCTTGCAGCCGCGGAATAATTTCCACGTGGCGCAACTCCAACAGTTTTCGATACAGATCGCGCCATTCCATTTGCAGAGGTTGATTGCAGTTGTCGTAATCCAATACGCAGGCGCTAAAGGTTTTTGCATCGTTGGGGTCGGGAATGCGCTCGCGAATTTCGCTATCGACAAACTGAGCAAAATCGGCAAATTCATTGCGACGGCCTTCGCGCACGGCTACCGCGTGTTCATCGTGGTGGTCAGTGAAATAAAAACACGGCTGTTCGCACGCCCATTCCTCGCCCATAAACAGCAGCGGAATCATAGGGGACAGCAATAGCAGCCCGGTGGCCGCCTTGAGGGCATCGCGATTGGCTAGCAGCGGCAATCGTTCGCCAAAGGCGCGATTACCCACCTGATCGTGGTTTTGCAAAAACAACACAAACGATGTTGGTGGTAAATGCGCGCTGGGCTCGCCGCGCGCTTTGCCGTGGCGAGTGGCTTCACCTTGGTAAATAAAGCCGTCTCTCAGGCAGCGGGCGAGTTTTTGCGTTGCTTCCTCGCAGAAATCCGCGTAATAGCCTTCCTTTTCATTGGTCAACAGGTGATGCAGCACATTGTGGCCATCGTCATTCCACTGCGCATCAAAACCTTGTTCAAGAAGAAATGCGCTGTTTTCTTCGTTTTCCAGGACCAGATGCAAATGTCGGTCAGACGGAATGGCTGAGCGCAGTCGCGTGGCCATTTCCACTAGAAAATTTTTCTCGGAAATCGCGTGCACTGCATCGAAGCGCAGACCATCCACGCGGTAATCCAAAATCCACATAAGCGCGTTTTCGCAAAAGAAATCGCGCACTTCGGTGCGGCGGAAATCTATGGCGGAGCCCCACCCGGTGTTGATGTCCTCGCGGAAAAAAGCGCTGGCATAAGAGTGCAGATAATTACCATCGGGACCGAAGTGGTTGTAGACCACATCGACAAACACCATCAAGCCCAGTTGATGCGCGGTGTCGATCAGGCTTTTTAATTCCTCAATTGTTCCGTAGGCGTTGGCGGGAGCGGAGTGCAATACGCCGTCATAACCCCAGTTGCGAGTGCCCGGAAATTGATGCAGGGGCATTAATTCAATGGCGGTGACACCGAGAGCAGCTAGCGTCGGCAGGCGTTTCTCCACCCCTTTGTAGCCACCGAGCACGCCGACGTGCAATTCGTAAATAATGGTTTGATGCCACGGAATGCCGCGCCAATCGTTGGCCTTCCATTGATAGTGATTATGATCTACCACGCGGCTGTAGCCGTGCACATCATCCACTTGGCATTGCGACGCAGGATCTGGTACACGGCGCTCGTCGTCGATAACAAAACAATATTCGGTTCCGGCACCGCAACCGATATAAGCGGAGAACCAGCCATCTCCTTGCGCCTGCATAGGAACCAGCTCATTCTCACCGCGAATATCGACGGCAACACTTTTAGCATCTGGTGCCCACAGATTAAAACGAGTGGTGCCGCCGTTAATCTGCGTACCGTGGCGCTGTACACGCGTGGACATGAATTTCCCTACCTTGTTGAGTTAAGAATTGCGCGGACTGCGCAGTGCCGTGATTAAATCCTGTTTGTTCATTTGCGAGCGGCCGGAAATATCGCGAGAGCGGGCAATTTCCAGCAGCGCTGACTTGGTCTTTTTTTCCAATGCACCCGCTTTATCTTGTGAACGTTTGGTATCGGCAGCGCGCTTAGCGGAATCCTGCCGCGCCTCCGCTTTGGCGCCTGCACTTTTTTTTCGCCCGGAGCCGGATTTTTCTCCACCTCCGGATTGTTTATTCACCGTCGCCCAGGCGATTTTTTCCGCACGTTTGCTCGATACGCCTTTGTCCTCGTAGGCCTCCTCAATGTGCTCAGCTTTGCGCTTTTGCTTTTCCGTATATTTGGCTTTGCTGCCTCTCATAAGCTCACCTCGCTTTCCCCGATGGTTAGGGTGTAGAAACAGTTTTGGAACTTTCGCTCGCTTGCGTTTGGGCTACTGTCGTCACCAGGGCTCGCGCCATGTTGAGATGATGCTCAAGACTTTTCAGTTGGGAGTCGGCAAATTTGCGCACATTTTCGCTCGGTGAATTGGCGGCTTGGCGGAATAATTGATAGGTCTGCTCGTGCGCTTCCACCTGATTTTTGGCGTAAGCTTCGTCGAATGATTCGCCATCCTTTTGCGACAACATAAAAACTTTGGATTTTTTGATAAGTGTCGGCTCGTCTGGAATATTCAGGCCTTCATTTTTGGCTAAGTTGAGCAGATCTTTATTCATCTGCGTATGGCTCTCAATCATCATTTGCGCGAAATGACGCACTTCGTTCTGCGTCGATTTTTTCAGTGCCATTTTGGCCATTTCGACTTCTGCCAAGCCGGCGGATGTCGCCTTCTCGATAAATACTTGGGGATCGACGGCGCTCGCCACAATTTTTTGTTGCGGTGAGGTTTCTGCCATTACGTGAGCGTTAAAAAAGGCCAGCACTAAGCTGGTTAGCAACAGGCGAATAGTTTTCATATGGGTTCTCGCTCTTGTTATGAGTGGAATGCATGTTGTGGTGGGATCGATTAAGCAAAAAAGGCTCCACAATGCTTTGTTTGATTCTGTTGCCAATTGCAAATAAGGCCCGGTGATTTTCTATGTTCTGCCACGTGCGGCGCCATCATTTTGATAACGCGGTAAATATGTCGGAAAAAGATTGTAATTATTGCCAGAATTCCACAGAGACGCGGGATATTCGACCAATAGGGGAAGGGATGAACAGGCTGTTTTGAAAACCGCGCAATAAAAAAAGCCCCGTATGAACGGGGCTTTTACTGAGATTGGCAATTATGCAGAACGCACATAACGGAAGCTGTGGTGGGGCTGATGCCGATGCGGCTGATGATGCAGTGGCGCGGCACAGGGCAACAGACGATCGGTTTCTGATTTCACCACGCTGTAACATTCGCATGAGAGATATTCCATTTCGTCGCGATCCAGCACAGTGATGCGGCCGCGGGAATATTCGATCACGCCCATGCGCTGCAGTTTGCCTGCCGCTTCAGTAACGCCTTCGCGACGTACACCCAACATTTCCGCGATAAATTCCTGCGTCAGCGACACTTGATTGTCTTCCAGGCGATCCAGCGTTTGCAGCAACCAACGGCACAGACGTTGTTCGATGGAATGGTGACGGTTGCATACCGCCGTTTGTGCTGTTTGAGTAATCAACGACTGGCTATAGCGCAGCATCAGACGGTTCAAATCGCCGTAGCGGTTGATTTCCTCTTTGAAGCGGCAGCTTTTCATGCGATAGGCGTAGCCGGATTTCAGCACAATTGCGCGCATCGGGCTGCTGTCGCCGCCCATAAACAAGGTGACGCCGACTATACCTTCATTCCCTACCACGGCAAGGCCGGAGGAGGCGCCGTCGCGGGTGACATAAACCAGTGAAGCAATGGCATTCGCTGGAAAATAAGCGTGGCTCAATACGTCCCCGGAACCGCACAGCACCTTACCGAATTCCAGATGCACCGGTTCCAGATGCGGCAAAAGACGACGTTGAGTTTCGGCGGACAGGGAGGCAATAAGCTGGTTCTGCTGCGGATGCGGTAATGAATTCATGAGATAGATCTCCGGTAACCTTGCTTGAGTTCTGCATTGATCGATGGGGTTTCAGAGTCGGCTTCCCGCGCCAGCGCTTTCCCGGTGGAAGTTCCTGCACTCCCAAAAAATCCGGCGTGACGCTTACCCTGTCCTCTGTTGCACCCTTAGTCATCTTTTGCGGTAAGTTCCTGGCGACTGTCGCCTCAGAGGTGCCTTGGCCGCGATCACTTGGTATGGGGCCAATAGCAGCGGTCGTGCCAGATTTTGAATGGCTTACTCGACAGCGCGTCATGTTGGCGAGGGAATGCCTCGCAAGCCGCGAGATCACTGGAAAGTTGGGCTTAATAATTTATGGAGCACATCTTGCTCCGACGGTTGGGTAAGCCGGTGGGGCGGATTCGCGAGGCTGCTATTCCCTTTATGTGGGTTTGGGCACTGTAAAAAGCGAAACGCCTCTGCAAGTTTTACAACCTCGACGGTTGCAGCTGACTTTCTCGAGGTGGCATCTGACTTTGGCCCGGCTTGAGATAAAAATACTGACTAAAAAGGGGTGGCAAACGCACGCCCCAACAACGGAGAAACCTTATGAAAGCCGTTTTTCACGATCCCCGCAGCAAGTATCCCGCGCCTTTATTTCCGCAGCAGGATCAACCCATACCCGGATATGAAAAAGACATGGAGCCGCGCGCTGACCACGGTGAGACTTCTTACCGCGGCAGTAAAAAACTCGAAGGCGCGGTGGCGCTGATCACCGGTGGTGATAGCGGCATAGGTCGTGCAATAGCGCTCGCTTACGCACGCGAGGGTGCGAATGTCGCATTTACCTACCTGGAAGAAGATGAAGATGCCCGCACCACAGAGGAACTGGTGCGGGAGTGTGGCAAGGATGTGTTGGCGATCCGCATGGATCAGAGCAACCGTGTCGAATGTGAAAAAGCCATTGACGATTGCATTGCGCGTTTTGGCAGGATTGACATTCTGGTCAACAACGCGGCCTTTCAAAAAACCTACGAATCCCTGGAAGAAATTCCAGATGACGAGCTGGACTACACCTTCCGCACGAATATTGAGGCGTTTTTCTATTTTTCCCGCTACGCGCTGCAACACATAGCTCCGGGCGGTTCCATCATCAACACCACCTCTATTCAAGCCTATTCACCCAGCGCAAACCTCGCGCCTTACGCCGCCACCAAAGCGGCTATCGCCAATTTCACTTTGTCGCTCGCGGAGGAGGCGATCAAAAAAGGCGTGCGGGTCAACGGCGTGGCGCCAGGGCCGGTGTGGACGCCGCTGATCCCTTCCACCATGCCGGAGGAAAAAGTGCGTAAATTCGGCGAGAACACCTTGTTCGAACGCCCAGCGCAACCGGCGGAACTCGCGCCTTTGTATGTTTTTCTCGCCAGCGACGATGCCAGCTACGTCACCGGCGAGATCTACGGCGCAACCGGCGGCAGAAAACAGGTGTGACGAGAGCCTGCTAATTCAGAAGCAAAAACGTCTATGGCCAGCGCCGGAGTCCTCCATTAGGCTATGCGCCTTTGCCGACGGCCACAAAGCCCGCAGATGCGGGCTTTTTTATTTTTGGGGCTTTTATTTTTGAGGAGAAAATATGTTGATTCAAAATCACCAAGTCGATCTCGATACACCTACCGGCGTTATGCGCTGTTATGTCTACAGGCCCAAGGAAACCGCTGAGACGGCGGGCAAGCAGTGGCCCGCGATTATTCTCTACTCGGAAATTTTTCAGCAGACCTCGCCCATTCGCCGCAGCGCGCAGATCATGGCCGGTCACGGCTTTATCGTGGTGGTGCCGGAGGTGTTCCACGAACTCAATCCCATAGGCACGGTGCTCGGTTACGACGACGCCGGCCGCGATAAAGGCAACGCGGATAAAGTCGCCAAATATCTGGAAGCCCACGACAGCGATACCCAGGCGATGGTGGATTACCTGCAAGGTCTGCCGTATTACTCCGGCCAACTCGGCGCCATGGGCTTTTGCCTGGGCGGCGGCCTTGCCTACCGCGCCGCCATGCACCCCGCCGTGCGCGCCACCAGCTGCTTCTATGCCACTGACATTCACTCCGGCATGACCCCGTCACAACCCGGCAACGACAGCCTCACCCGCACCATGGACATCAAAGGCGAGCTGCAAATGATCTGGGGCAAACAAGACCCGCATATTCCCGCCGAAGGCAGAGCGAAGGTGTATCAGAACTTGGTAGAAAAAGGCATCAACTTTACCTGGCACGAATTCAACGGCGTCCACGCCTTTATGCGTGATGAGGGCGATCGCTACGATGCGGAATTGCAACTGCTGGGGTATCAGATGGCGATTGGTTTGTTTCGGCGGTGTTTGTATTGATTCGATAAATCGGACAAGACCGGATAGAAAAACCTGCTGGCGCTAACCAGCAGGTTTTTTTTGGCTAACGATTCCAGCGAATATTATCAAGCTGGAAATGTATGCCATTCATACTGCCGCCTTCCCAGGCGGGGAAAATCTGAAAGCCCATATCCGCTTTGGTTAAATCAAACCCGGTGGCCTGCAGTTGGTTCACATCAAATGAAAAGTGATACCACTGGTTCAGATTAGGAATACTGAGCGGGAAGCTGGCACTTTCGCAGGGCCATATGCACTCCAGTTTGAACTCCAAGCCACTGACTGTGCTGCCCCAGTCGAGCACGCGCACATCGAATTCCACCGTGCCACCGGCGTAATGACTTAAATCACGAGTGCTACCTAGGGAGTAGACGCGCAGCATCGCGCGAGCGTCGACAAATGGATCGTATCGCACGTCAACCACCTTGCCGTGGTCTCCCGCATCGACGATCGACCAGTCGATCAAGTGAAATCCCGGCATAGGTTGCATATAAGATGGCATGCCGCCGTCTGCACGCTGTTCCCAAGCGGTAAAGCCATTCCACTCATTACTTTCGCAGTCGATAAAAATCACGCCCGCTTCTTCCAGGCAGCCTGTTTCCGGTACGACTTGAGTGGGGGCATCTTTGGCAAGCTGTACCCGAATGCGTATATCGTCATAGTTGCCATCGGCGTCGGAGAGATCAACCCAAGTCTGATATTGGCCAGTTTGCAGCTCTTCCACACCGGCATTAACGGATACAACAAAACTGTTGCTGTCGGTGGTGTTGCCGGAATCATGGGAAATATCCAGCCACTCCGCATCGGTCCTGACGTTCCATGTGCGCGGTCCATAAGTGCCTTCGCTTACCGTAATCGTCTTTTGCAACGCAGAGAGGTCGGCATCCGACGACCTATAGGAAAACTCGACGGTGTTAGCGTCAATCAAAAAAGGCGGTTCCAGCACGGTCACGTTGACGGCCACTGGTTTAGCGACAGCGGGGCCGTCAAAGTGCAGGCCGAAGGTCGTTGAATATTCACCTGCAGGCAGAGGGTTTCTGAGCCCGAATTGAAAGATTACCGGGTTGCCAAAATGTGGTTGGTTGAAATCTAAGTTGATCCAGTCCGAACTCCGCGGGAAGTTGAGGTCGCTCCATCCGTAGTACACCCAGGGGCCAGCAGCCGTCGCGACAATTTCCTGGACGTCTGGCAATGCCGAGCCAAATACATACTTCAGGTTTATTTCGTTTGCACTCAGGCTAAAGTCGGTTCCGGTGACCGTATAGGTCACATTCACGGTTTTGGGGCTGCCGCTGTATTGGCTGGTGCAGTTAGCATCACGGCACACGCGCACCTCTATCTGTCCGGTGTGCACACCCGCGCCGATCTGCTGAGGGGATGTTGGGGTGAGCAACAAATTTGCCTGAGATCCGCTGGTGGTGTAGTTCCAGCTCTGAAAGATGTTGCTATAGCCCAGATCAACGAACAGAAAGACATCTGAATCAGGATTATTAATAGTGCCCGTCAGTATCTGCACAGGCGCCTCGCCGTTGCTGACATTGGCTGCAAAGCTAAGGGTGTTAGTGGGAATGCTGACAGAACCGGAAGGGCCAGAGCCGCCGCCCCCACCACTACCGCCTCCGCTGGAGCAGGCAGCCAGCGTTGCTGTTAACAACAGTGCAAAGAAAGCGCGAAATTTCATGAATAACTCCATCAATTTTGTTATGCGTGTAGAAAGACACACTTCCAGGGCGACACCTCCAAAAAATCTCCATAGGCGGGTGAGGAGGCCTGCGTCACAGCGGTGGGTGCTTGGCAGCGTGGTGAATTAACCATAGTTGCCAAACGGACAGCGAGCAAACGCTCGCTTCGGCGGGTGGAGTTTATAGAGAGGTGATGTACGGCCTTGAAGCGCGTTTGGCAGAAGGGACGGTAGTGACATCTACTTGTTGTGATGGTGGTGATGATGCGCCCCGTGGTCGCCAGCCTCGTTATAGCCCCGCAAGGTCATATAGAGCGCAATCTGCTTCTCGTTTAACACCTTTACTTGCTGCAAATGCGCATTTAAATGCGCAGTCCGCAGCTGCGATTCGACATGGCCGATTTTGTTTATGAGTTCCGTTAAGGTCGCTTCATCAATTTTTTTATTCGCAAATGCCTGATCCAGCTCGCGCTCAGCTGCAATCAATTCCGCACCCAGAGATTTGGCCGAGGCTTCCATCGAGGCGAAAATGGTTTCGGTTTTTTTCTGTTGCTCGGCAGTGAGTGACAATTGTTTGCCAAGCTCAAGCACATGCTTGGGGCCGGGATATCCGTTCAGCTCCGCCGCTTTGGCATAACCCATTCCTTTTCCCGCCAATAAGCCGTTTATGTCCGACTCGGAAAGCGCTTTAATTTGCCGTGTTTCTTCGCCGCTATAAGGGGAAGGCTCAGCTGCTGAAATTTGTCCGGCGGTTAATATGAGCGCGCCTGCTAATAGGCTATTGATTTTTCTGTGCATATAAAAATCTTGTATCCGAAGTAACACATCCATGTATTTGAACGATTTAATCATTTCGGCAGAGTAGCGGGTTGCAACACAGTGTCAAGCCTGGAACTTATTTTGAAATAAAAAAACCTGCTGGCGTTAACCAGCAGGTTTGCGAGATTAATGATTTACTGAATGCTTTTGCAGATCAATCGCGGCGACGAATATTCATCTTTCTCGCCGCTGCCAATAGCGACAATAGCAATAGCGCCAACATATCCACGCTACCGCCGGTAGGTTGTGGTTCTGGTTCCGGCTGAGGTTCCTCGTCAGGATTGCCGGAGGTATTCTGCGGATTTTCGTCGAGCTGCAGCAAATAGCTCACCAGCAAATCTTTTTCCTCATTACTCAGGTTTTGCGCATTGCCATGGCCTGGCACATTAAGCGTGTCGTGCAGGCTTTTTGCAGAACCGTCGTGGAAATACGGCGGGGTATGACAAACACCTTTTAATGTCGGCGTATCAAAACCCGGTAAATCGCCCCCCATTCTC
>JAEZGT010000280.1 GCA_023416875.1 Pseudomonadota bacterium | reverse complement strand
ATGTTGACCACCGAAGGCAGTGAGGAAAAAAAGAGCGCCGGGCAAGCGGCCGGCGCCCGCGCCTGGGTTGTGAAGCCCTTTCGCCCCGAGCAAATGCTCAGTGCTGTTTCCAAACTGATTTTACCTTGAGGTGGCACATGAATAGCGACGAACCCGCAGTACGATTGCAAGGCGAACTCACGATTTATCAGGTCAGCGAACGCTACGAAGAATTGCACCTAGCGTTGTTGCGTTATGCCGCCGAGCCATCGGCGGGAAGACCTTCATCACTGACCATCGACACCAGCGAATTGATTTTGGTCGATAGCGCCGGTTTGCAATTGCTGGTGCAACTGGCGCAGCACGCCCGCTTGTCGGACATCGCCGTTCACTGGCGAAAACCAAGCGCCGCGTTGAGCCAAATGATTGATTTTTACGACGCTTCAGAATGGTTTAAAGCGCCCGCAAAGGTTACCTCATGAGCACTATGTATGATGCGCTGCAGACCTTTATGGCCGAAGCAAAAGGTTTGCTGGAGGAAATGGAACTCGGACTGCTGTCACTGGAGCAGCAACCGGACGATAAAGAAGCCGTCAACGCGGTATTTCGCGCTGCGCACACCATCAAAGGTTCCGCCGGATTATTCGGCCTGGACGACATTGTCGGATTTACCCACCACGCGGAAACCCTGTTGGATAAAATTCGCGACGGCGACATTCAGCTCAACAGTGACCTCGTCGGTTTATTTTTAAAATGTCGCGACCATCTCGACCATCTCCTCAGCGCCGTTGATCAAGGCCGCACAGCGGATGATGACATGCAGATGACCGCCGCAGAACTGGTTGAACAATTGCGCGCAGCTCTCGGTGCCAGTGCGGCCTCCAATGCTGTACGGAAATCTGCAACGAATGCAACAAATGTCAGGTGTGATACCTGGCTGATCACCGTGCAATTCGGGCTGGACACCTACCGCAACGGCATGGACCCCACGTCGTTCGTGCAATATCTTCAAACCCTCGGGCAGTTGCGCATTACCAGTCGCTTCGCTCTGCCGGAAGATCTCATTAATTTTGATCCCGAAAGCTGTTATATGGGATTGGAAATGGAATTTACCGGCGATTGCAGCGCAGAGGAGCTGTACGCCGTATTTGAATTTGTGCGCGATGATTGCCAATTAAGCATCGCGTCCGCTTCCCGCGACCAAAGTCAAGAAGGCGCCGATAAAAATAGCGTCGGATCCGGAAGACTCTCCAAACCCCAAAATGCGGACGACTATGCGCAGGTTCCCGAGGGTCGCCAGAACAAAACCGGTGGCTCCAATCTGATTCGCGTACATGCGGATAAACTCGATGCCCTTATCAATCTTGTCGGCGAGCTCGTTACCACCAGCGCGGGCGTCAGCTTATTGGCCGGTCGCCATCATGACGCCGCCTTGATAGAAGCCACCTCCGACACTGCGCGGCTCGTGGAAGATATACGCGAAAGCGCCATGCGTTTGCGCATGGTGGAAATCGGCGAGACGTTCAACCGCTTCCGCCGCGTGGTGCGCGATGTCGCCAAAGAATTAGGCAAAGAAATTTCCTTAAAAATTTCTGGTGGCGATACGGAGCTGGATAAAAGCGTCGTCGAGCAAATAGGCGACCCGCTTACCCATTTGATTCGCAACGCTATCGACCACGGCATCGAAACGCCGGAGGTTCGCCGCGCTGCCGGCAAGCCCGAATGCGGCACCTTGAAACTGCATGCGTACCACGAATCCGGCGGCATTATGATCGAAGTCGCCGACGATGGAGCGGGTTTAAATGCCCAAAAAATCCGCGCCAAAGCCGTGCAAAAAGGTTTGATCAGCGCCGACGCATCGCTCTCCGACATGAGCGTTGCGCAACTGATTTTCGAGCCTGGATTTTCTACATCAGACAACATTTCGAATATTTCCGGCCGCGGCGTCGGCATGGACGTCGTTAAGCGCAATATTGAAGCGCTGCGCGGCACCATCGCCATCGACAGCGAGCCCGGTGTGGGCACCACCTTTCGCATTCGCTTGCCGCTGACCCTCGCCATTATCGACGGTTTTCTTATGGGTGTGGGCGATGCCAATTATGTGCTGCCGTTGGACCTCGTGCAGGAGTGTGTTGAGCTGCCCAAACAAGCGCCTTGCGAAACTGGGCGCAGCTATATCAATTTGCGCGGTGAAGTGCTGCCGCTGCTGCGCGTGCGCGATTATTTCGGCTTAGGCGGAAATTCAGCACGCCGGGAAAATGTGTTAGTCGTTCAACCTGGCCAGCGCAAGATTGGTTTAGTCGTAGACGAACTTAAGGGTGAACTGCAAACCGTCATCAAGCCCTTGGGGCCTCTTTTCGATCAGCTTAAAGGTGTATCCGGCTCGACCATTCTCGGTTCGGGCGAGGTCGCCCTTATGCTGGACGTGGGCGCGCTGCTTGATGACATTGCGCAGTTCGTAGATGAACGGATTTAGACATCATTTCTAAGATGATCAATCCGCTTTTTTGAGATGATGCTTGTAAACTTCCTGGAGTCAGAAAATGTTAAACAATATTAAAATCGGCACCCGCCTCACCATCGGGTTTGTATCTGTATTAATCCTGCTCGCATTGATCAGTATTTTATCGCTGGTCAATATGTCGGTCATGAACAGCAATACGGAAACCATCACGGTTCGCTATTTTCCACAAACGGTCAAGGCCAACAATGTTATTGACAACGTCGGTATCATTGCGCGCTCACTCCGCAACATCGCTTTACTGAACGATGAGAAAGAGATTAAAAATGAATTGCTGAGGATAGATGAGTCCAACAAATTAATTGATGAAGCATCGGCTTACCTAGACAAAGTCACTCAATCCGAAAAAGGTCGCGACATAATTGCTGAAATGGGCGCAGCCCGAAAAGCTTATCTTGCAGATCAGAACGAGGCCATTCGTCTAGCCACCAGCAATCAAAAGGAACTGGTGGTTAACTTCCTGCTAAATGAAATGCGAGATTCACAAAGTCAATACTTTCAAAGTATTGAGAACATGATCACCCATGTGACTGGACGCGTTGACACCTCTGGCCAGGCAGCTCGCGACGCATACCTTAACGCGCGCGCATTTATTCTTTCTCTCACCGTAATCGCCATTTTGCTGTCCATTGCGATTGCCGTCATCGTTACCCGCAGCATCACCAAACCTCTGTCAGAAGTGTTGCGCTACACCAACACCATGGCCGAGGGAGACCTGACCTTCCGTATCGATCAAATCACCAAAGATGAAACCGGTATGCTGCTCGCGGCGGTGCGCGCCACCTCAGAAAAACTCTCACAGGTGATCGGTGAAGTACTCAGCGCATCGGACAACCTGTCCTCCGCGTCTTCGCAGGTTTCCGCCACGGCGCAAACCCTGTCACAAGGCACCAGCGAACAAGCCGCCTCCTTGGAAGAAACCAGCTCCGTCGTCGAACAAGCCGGAGCCTCAATCGCACAAAATACCGAAAACGCGAAAATCACTGATGCCACCGCGTCCAAAGCCGCCGCGGATGCCGTAAAAGGCGGTGAGGCGGTATCACAAACCGTTGCCGCAATGAAAAGCATTGCGGAGAAAATCAGCATCATTGATGACATCGCCTACCAAACCAATCTGCTCGCATTGAATGCCGCCATTGAAGCAGCGCGCGCCGGGGAGCATGGCAAAGGTTTTGCGGTAGTCGCCGCCGAAGTGCGCAAACTGGCCGAGCGTTCGCAAGTCGCCGCACAGGAAATCAGCGGTCTTGCCAGCAGCTCAGTGGGCACAGCAGAACAGGCCGGTGAATTGCTCAAAACCATGGTGCCGGACATTCAGAAAACCTCCGATCTGGTACAGGAAATTGCCGCCGCCAGCGAAGAACAAAATACCGGCATCGTCCAGATTAATGCCGCTATGAGTCAAATCAGCGCCGCCACACAACAGAGCGCTAGCGCCTCGGAAGAACTCGCCGCAACCGCCGAAGAGATGAACGGACAAGCCGAACAGCTTCAGCAGTTGATGGGCTTCTTTAAAGTCAATGGTGTGGCGTCCGCATCCGTTGGAAAAAAATCCAGCACCAAGACGCAAAAAAGGCTATCCGCGCCAGCGGGTGATTCATCGGATTTCGTGCGTTTTTAAGGTGAGGAGCTGATTATGGCGGCGACCGCAAAAAAAGAAATAAACCAACAGGACCTGCAGGCCGGTCAGTACCTGACCTTCAAGCTTGCCGGCGAGCAATTTGCCATTGGCATTTTGCATATCAAAGAAATCATTGAATATGGGCATTTAACCAAGGTCCCGCTGATGCCCGACTTCATTCACGGCGTCATTAACCTGCGCGGCGCGGTGGTTCCGGTAATTGACCTTTCCACCCGGTTTTGGAATAAACCGAGCCAGCTAAACCCGCGCAGTTGTATCGTGATTCTGGAATTACAGCATCACGATACATCTCTGATTGTCGGTGTGATTGTCGATGCGGTTATCGCCGTGCTCGATATTTCTGCCGACAATATCGAGCCTGCACCGGCGTTCGGCACTGGCATCAGCCCCGACTGCATCGCCGGCATGGGTAAATTGGGTACTGCATTTATTATTATGCTCAACGTCGACAATGTCATGTCGGTAGACCATGTCGCTCAGCTGCAAATGGCAGAACCGGTGTGAACTGTCCATGAACAGTATGGTTAATCTGCAATACATGAATGCCGGCGCTACCAACGTGCCACTGCATCAGCCGGAGTTTCTCAAACTCCAGCAAATACTGCGTTCCATCGCCGGCATTCATATGACCGAGGCGAAAAAACCGTTGATTTGTGGCCGTCTTTATAAACGCCTGCGACATTATCAACTCAATTCCTATGGGGAATATCTCGCCCTGCTTGGCCGGGACCAGAGCGAACTAAAATTGGCGGTGGATTTATTGACCACCAACGAAACCCACTTTTTCCGCGAGCCAAAACATTTCACCTGGCTGCAGCAACAGATTTTGCCGAATATCTCACGACAGCAGAAATTCCGGTGTTGGAGCGCAGCCTCGTCCACCGGCCAGGAAGCCTACAGCATCGCCATGCTGTTACACGACCAGCTGGGCAACAATGGCTGGGAGGTTTTCGGGTCGGATATCAGCAATAAAGTGTTGGAAGTGGCACGTGCCGGCCTTTACCCGATCCATCTCGCCGACGAAATTCCACGGGAATATCTCAGGGCCTATTGTTTAAAAGGTGTTGGGCAACAGGAAGGTCAATTGAAAATTGACCCAATATTGATGAGC
>JAEZGT010000278.1 GCA_023416875.1 Pseudomonadota bacterium | reverse complement strand
AATTCATACTGCCGCGGTTTGGCGGGAACCGGCAGGTTATCGATCAACCAGTCATACAGCTGTTTGTGGTCGGCGAACTCCAGGGTGCTGATGGAATGAGTCACCCCTTCAATAGCATCGCCTTGGCCGTGGGCAAAATCGTAGGTGGGATAGATACACCACTTGTCACCGGTTTGATGGTGAGATTGTTTACGAATGCGATACAGAATCGGGTCGCGCATATTGATGTTGCCATGGGCCATATCAATGCGCGCACGCAACACGCACTCGCCATCGGCTAACGCACCGGAGCGCATTTTCTCAAACCACTCCAAATTTTCCGCTACGGAACGATCGCGGTATGGGGAATTTTTTCCCGGCTGAGTGAGAGTGCCGCGATATTCGCGAGCCTGATCGGGACTCAAATGACAGACATATGCCTTACCCGCGTCAATCAGATAAATCGCCCACTGATACAGCTGATCAAAATAGCTGGAGGCGTAACGCACCTCGCCATCCCAATGGAAACCCAGCCAGCGCACATCATTCATAATCGCCTGGACATATTCCAGGTCTTCCTTGGCCGGGTTGGTGTCGTCGAAACGCAGGTTGCAACGCCCACCAAATTTTTCCGCCAGCCCAAAATTCAGGCAGATGGACTTCGCATGACCAATATGCAGATAACCGTTGGGTTCAGGTGGGAAACGGGTTGTAATCTGCTGATATTTGCCCTCTTCAAGATCGCGTTGAATGATTTGCTCGAGGAAGTTCAGCGGCTTGTTTTCATCAGTCATAGTAGAGGATCTGGTCAGCGATTCGGGTTTCGGTTTTGGCATAAAGCGCGTATTATAGCCGGCTCGCTGGCTGCGGAGCCACGTCCAAATTGAATAGGAGTTGTTGCAATGATTACCCTTCACACCAACTACGGCGACATCGAACTGGAATTGGATTTTGACAAGGCACCAAAGACGGCTGCCAACTTTCGCCAGTACGCCGCAGATGGCTTTTATGACGGCACCATTTTTCACCGCGTGATCAACAACTTCATGATTCAAGGCGGCGGATTTACCGAGAATATGGAGCAAAAAAAAACCAACGCTCCTATCGAAAATGAAGCGGACAACGGCCTGCCCAACAATACCGGCACCATCGCTATGGCTCGCACTTCCGATCCGCACAGCGCCACCGCTCAGTTTTTTATCAACGTTAAAGACAATGATTTTTTAAATCATAAAAGCAAAACCGCACAGGGCTGGGGCTATTGCGTATTTGGCAAAGTCACCAAAGGTCTGGACGTGGTGAACAAAATTAAAAACGTGAAAACCTCCAGCCAAGGCATGCACCAGGATGTACCGGTGGAAACCGTGGTAATCGAGCGCGTTACCGTTCAGGATTGATAACCTCTTGGCCGGCTTCGCTGGATACAGAGAAGCCGGCTGAATCTCCAGCGCCTAACCTCCCCCTTCCCCATATGCAAACTCTATTTATCTCCGACCTTCATCTCGGTCATCACACCCCCGAAATTATCCAAGGCTTTTTTCGCTTTCTGAGCAATCAAGCGGCAAATGCTGATCAGCTTTTTATTCTGGGTGATTTTTTTGACGCTTGGATTGGCGATGACAACGACGACGCACTAGTGGCGGAAATAAAAAATCATCTGCGGGAGTACACGCAGACTCATCAGGTGTTTTTTCTGCACGGCAACCGTGATTTTCTGATCGGCGAACAATTCTCCCGTGAAACTGGTATCACTCTATTGCCGGAATCCCATCTAATCGAATTGAACGGCAGAAAAGCACTGATCATGCACGGCGATACTCTGTGCACTCAAGATGTGGAATATCTGAAATTCCGCGCCATGGTGCGCAACCCGGCATGGCAGCAACAGGTTCTGAGTTTGCCTCTGCCGCAGCGTCGCCAGATGGCTGCCGACCTGCGCAATAAAAGCCAATCCATGAACGCCATGAAAGCCGAGGACATCATGGATGTCACCCCGGCGGAAGTGGAAAGTGTGATGGGGACTGCGGGTGTAGACCTGCTAATCCACGGCCACACCCACCGCCCTGCGCGTCATTCTTTAATTGTGAATAATGCACCTGCAGAACGTTGGGTTTTGGGGGATTGGAGCGGCACAGCGGGCTGGTATCTGGCTGCGGAAAATGGCGAGCTGAACTTAATCCAATTTGATTTAAATTCTTAAATACAGATCGAGTTCCGCAGCTTAGAGCTGCGGACCCGCCGCCACCAGCGCCTTCCCTTCCTCGTTATCGGTAAATTTCACAAAATTCTCGATAAACAGCTTGGCGAGCTTTTCAGCTTTTTGTTGCCATTCCTGAACGTGAGTGTAAGTGTTGCGCGGGTCGAGGATGGTGCTGTCCACTCCAGGTAAACTGCGCGGCACGCCCAGATTGAATATCGGCAGTGTCTGTACTTCCGCCTGTTCGATGGAACCATCCAGAATCGCATCGATAATCGCGCGCGTCGCCTTTATAGAAATGCGTTTACCGGTACCGTTCCACCCGGTATTGACCAAATAGGCTTTGGCATTCACCGCTTCCATTCTCGCCACCAGTTCCTCAGCGTATTTCACCGGGTGTAACGTCAAAAATGCTTTGCCGAAACAGGCGGAAAAGGTGGGCACCGGCTCGGTGATACCGCGCTCGGTACCGGCGAGTTTTGCGGTAAATCCAGAGAGAAAATGATATTTCGTCTGCGCCGGATCCAGCAGAGTCACTGGCGGCAGCACGCCGAAGGCATCGGCGGTGAGGAAAATCACTTTGCTTGCGTGGCCACCGCGGGATACGGGTTTGACGATATTTTCAATGTGGTAAATCGGATAGGAAACCCGAGTATTCTCGGTAACTGACCGATCGTGATAGTCGATATTGCCGCTGGCATCCACTGTGACGTTTTCCAGCAGTGCATCGCGGCGAATGGCTTTGTAAATATCGGGTTCGCTTTCCGGGTCGAGATCGATGGTCTTGGCGTAACAACCGCCTTCAAAATTGAAAATGCCGTCGTCATCCCAACCGTGCTCATCGTCGCCGATCAGCTTGCGCTTAGGATCTGTAGACAAAGTTGTTTTACCCGTACCACTCAAGCCGAAAAACAGTGCAACATCACCGTTTTCGCCCATATTGGCGGACGCGTGCATGGAGGCCATATGTTTGAGCGGCAGGTAGTAGTTCATCATGGCGAACATGCCTTTTTTCATTTCGCCGCCGTACCAGGTGCCACCGATCAACTGCATTTTTTCCGTCATATTGAACGCGATAAACACTTCCGAATTCATGCCGTGTTCACGCCATTTCGGGTTGGTGGTTTTGGAGGCATTCAACACGACAAAATCCGGCTCGCCGAAATTGGCAAGCTCTTCATCGGTGGGACGGATAAACATGTTTTTGACGAAATGCGCCTGCCACGCGACTTCCATAACGAAACGCACTTTCATACGGGTGTTTTCATTAGCGCCGCAGAACGCATCTACGACGAAGAGACGCTTACCAGACAATTGCAGCGCAGAGATAGCCTTCAGATCGGTCCAAACCGCAGGAGTGATCGGCTTATTGTCGTTATGGGCGATATTGGAATCCCACCAGAGGTGTTCTTTGCTGATATCGTCATAGACGATGTATTTATCTTTGGGAGAGCGGCCGGTAAAAATACCGGTTCGCACAGCGACAGCGCCGGATTTGGTCACCACACCTTTTTCGTAACCTTCAAGGTCCGGGCGGGTTTCCTCCTGAAACAGCAACTCATAAGAAGGGTTATAGACAATTTCTTTTACGTCGGTAATGCCATATTTGGACAGGTCAATTGCCGTTTTCATCTTGCCGCTCCGCTAGGTGTATGGCCCGATGATACACCGACTGAAGGCATTAGCGCTTGACACATATCAAGCGCCACAATCGTGGCACTCTAAACCTCCGCCACCACTCCGGAATGAAAGCGAAATTCTGCGTCAGGAGACTCCACCAGCTCGCGCTCCTGCTCCAAAAAGAACCTCACCCGTTCATCAATGGATTGGTTGCCCGCGGCCTTTTTCGCCAGGGTCAAATAATCCTGAAAATGCCGCGCCTCGGACTTCAGCAAAGACTCATAGAATTTTTGCAGCTCGTCGTCCAGATGCGGCGCCAAGCTGGCAAAACGTTCGCAGGAGCGCGCCTCGATAATGGCGCCGACGATAAGGGTGTCGATCAGTTTTTCTGGATCTGCACTGCGCACATGCTTACGCAGTTCTGCGGCGTAGCGCGAAGCCGTGACATGGCGATAGGGAATTTTGCGGCGCTGCATGATCGCCAGCACCTGCTCAAAATGACGCAACTCCTCCCGCGCCAGCCGCGACATTTTGTTGAGCAAATCAAAATTCTCGACGTATCGATACATCAAGTTGAGCGCAGTGCTCGCCGCTTTTTTTTCGCAGTTGGCGTGATCGATCAGCAATATCTCCGGATATTGCAACGCCTGCTGAATCCAGGCCTCAGGGGTGCGGCATAACAGAAATTCTTCGATTGCTTGCAGCATCAGGTCAACACCGGAAAATAGCGCTCGTAATGGGCGCTGGACAGGAGATAAAACGCTTCATCCATGGATTTTTTGATTTCGCTCACCGGCAAATCTTTATATGGCGCCAATGCCTCGCAGCCGATCCATTCCAGTTCTTTTAATTGTTTGCCGAAAGTGCGTATGGCCTCGAACGCTTGACAGTGAATATTTAAGCCGGGATAAATCCGCACTTGCTGCTGTTCAATTTGCTCCTGCAATTTGGCTGCATCGACCACCCGAATATGGTTTTGCACCACTTGGCTCAAGAGGGTTTCTATTCGCTGCATGATCGCATTGCGTTCTTCAACAGAGTAGGCGTTCCAGCCGATTACCTCGTGGGCGAAACGCTTGCAACCCCTGCATACGCTGTCACCTATGCCGGTGGAACACACGCCGATGCAAGGGGTTTTGATGCGGGTGAGCATGGCGTTACTCGGCCCCGCCGCTCGCGTCGGCAGAATCCGTTTGCCCCAGTGCGCGGAATTCTTTTTCCAGCGCGTTCAGGGTTTTATTGCCGCCGCCGCCCAGAGTTTCTATGGCATTGCGCAAACGCGCGCGGG
>JAEZGT010000223.1 GCA_023416875.1 Pseudomonadota bacterium | reverse complement strand
ATTTATATTTTTCCCCCACACCAACCTGGGCTATAACGCTTAGTTAAGCCGTCGCATGACGGCCAAAAAATTTTTGATGCACTTGGGAATCTGGTGACGCACTCCGCGCGAACGGCTTGAACGCCTTGTTAAATTTCCCGCAGGCACAGACTCTTTCGCTGTTAAATTCGCCGAGCCCTTATTATGGAAATCCAATTGCTCCATCACGCCTATCTGCCTCTCTGATCCGCCCAGACCCGACTCCGAACTCATTCAATAGTATAGCCATCACCTCGTCAATCGCCTCCTGTCGCCCACGGGTAACCCCACAGCACATGGCCGTGCCCTCCCTGACACCGGTTTAATTCTGCCAATCCCGCGCAAGCGCTTTGCGTATCACAAGCTCGCCTTGGCAATGACGGCACTGACGCTTGTGTCCCAGTCCCTCTAGCCAAACCGCCCAATGCAACTGCACTTTATCGGCCAACGGTTCTTGGCCCAACGCTTGACGCGCCTGATTTAGCTTTTCCCTGCATGATGGGCTATACAAGCCAGCATAACGTACGCCGCATTTGCGCAGCGGCAATACGTGTTCCGCAACTCGCCTGACAAACTCGACTGTCGTGAGCCTCAACCATTCATAGCGCTGGCTTTGGTGGGATTTATAAAGAAATCGCACCATGCCCGCTTCATGGGCTTTAATTTGCTGATTGTTGAATACGCCGCCCTTTACATAGCGAGCCAGGTACTTAGCCACTCCTTTACCGTGAACGTATTGATTGCAAAAATGCACTGTCCAGTCTTTACGGCCCAATGCATTGAGCAGGCTCTTGAGCTGGCTGACGCGCCTACCTTCCGGCAGCGTCCATTGCTCTGTTTCCAGTGCGGATCGGATCAAGCTCAATAACTTCCCTCGAAAGGTCATCATCACCGGCTTTTGCGGAAATAAAGTGTCTTTCTTGGGGGTTACCCAACTGCCATTGATATCCAGGCCGCCATGACTGATCAATACATGCAGGTGTGGATGCAGGGCTAAATTCCTGCCCCAGGTATGTAGAGCCGATAATATTCCAGGCTTCGCGCCCAAATATTTGGGATCGTCTGCAAAGATCTTTAACGTTTGCTGCGCAGCCTGAAACAAAAGATCCGCCATCTGCGCTCGGTTGTGACGCCACAATTCGTTCAGCTCATGGGGAATGGTAAAAATCACATGATGGTGCGGACAGCTCAAAAGAATTCGCTGTGTATTCTCCAACCACTGAGCCTTCGCTAAATTCTGACATTGCGGACATGAACGATGGCGGCAGGAGTTGTACCACACACCATCAAGATGGCCATTTTCACAATATTCTGCGTGCCCACCCAATTCTGCGGTTCGGCATATCGATAATTTCTTCAGCGCTTTGATTTGAAAATAGGGGAGCTTGAGTTCTTGAAAGAGCTCATCCTTGTGCCGTCGCAATATCTTTTGAAACGTAGGCTTGTCCATCGCCTTTTTATATCACTATACTGTTCTTAAATACAGCTATAAAATATCTAACCGATTCCCCGAGCTTTGCTCGGCGAATTTAACATTTTAATACTGCGCATGCGCGATATCATGCTCATAAGGTTTTTAAAATTCTTCAACAATGTGCTGATTTTTAAACGATATCTGCCGCTACGTCTTCTTTGCCCACGAACGGCTATGCGCATGCTTGATATCGCTCCTGTGCATGCTCGATATCGCCGAGCCTGAACACACATCTTATTGAAGATAAACGAAATTCCTGATCCTGCAAGCAGATATTCGCGCATTCGCTAGGTCTGATTCTACGCACCCTCTTGCAAATAACACATAATACTGTATATATATACAGCAATTTCAACATGGAGGTTATCCGCTATGAACAGTCCGTTCCTGCAGCAGGTTCGCGATGAGATCCGGTTTTTGGGATACAGCATCCGCACTGAGAAGACGTCCCCATGCATTTAAGTCGGGGGCGTGGATGTACATATTTCCGTCCGCGGGAATTTGCCCCCATCCTTTGACGGGTGCTCTTTGCCGTCACCATTTACACGAGACGGTTGTACGAAAGGCGCTAAAAAATGCCGTTTTAGCAGCGGGTCTGGACAATAAACGGGTGAGCTGCCATACCTTTCGCCATTCCTTTGCAACACATTTGCTGGAGAGCGGTTATGACATCAGAAATCTGCAGGAACTTTTGGGTCACAGCGACGTGAAGACAACGCAGATTTATACGCATGTAATGGGAAGCCACTTTGCCGGAACACGCAGTCCGCTGGAGGATATCGCCATTTAAAAAAACCCCGCCTCTCAGCGGGGGAACTGCCGTGCTCTGTGGTCAATATGTGTCATGAAAAATCAGTGGCTGATCATCCAGGGGCGCATGGAGGGGAACATTTTTTCGCCCTTGGCGGTGTAGAAGAGTTTGGATTTTTTTATGCTGTGATCGCAGCCGCAGTGCTTGCGGTGTTGCTGGTCGTGTTGTCGCCGGTCGCGGTTGGAGATAAGGGGTTCGTGGCGGGCTTTTTCATTGGTCGCGCAGGCGAGTCTTTTATCCTGGTCCATCAATAATAAATCCGGTGGAACCATTATGATGCGCGGGCATAATTGCGCGCATACGGGGCACTCCATGGGCTTATCGTGATTGTCCATGGTTTGCAGTTGATAAAAAACGCCGTGTTCGCGGCAGCGATAGTCGTATACAGGCATGGTGTAATCTCCAATAGTTACCCTTCCTTGGGTGGTGTCGATTTATGGATGATGCACTCTCTGTTTTAAAGATCCGGCGCCAGTGGCACCTGTACGGAATCATCGATGGATTTAACCGGGCCGCTCGCATTGGGCTTGACGTCGAATTCAAAAATATCCGTCGGCAGCCACAAGGTGGCGCAGGCGTTGGGAATATCGACCACGCCGCTGATATGCCCTTGCACCGGCGCGGTACCCAATATCGCGTAGGCTTGCGCTTTGCTGTAGCCAAATTTGGTCAGATATTCGATGGCATTTAAACAAGCCTGGCGATAGGCGATATGCACATCCAAGTAATGTTGTTTGCCTTTTTCGTCGACGGAGATGCCTTCGAAAATCAGGTAGTCGTCGTATTTTGGTGCGATGGGGCTGGGTTTGAAAATCGGGTTTTTAATGCCGTATTTTCTCACGCCGTCTTTAATCAGGTTGACGCGCAGGTGAATCCAGCCGGCCATTTCGATGGCGCCGCAAAATGTAATTTCGCCATCGCCCTGGCTGAAGTGCAAATCGCCCATGGAGAGGCCGGCGCCTTTTACATAGACCGGGAAATAAATTTTGGAACCGCGAGACAAGTCTTTAATGTCGCAGTTACCACCGTGTTCCCGCGGCGGCACAGTGCGTGCACCTTCCGCAGCCGCTTTTTCTTTTGCTTCGCCCTTTAATTGGCCCATATGCGCGGTTTCCGCATAGGGGATAGTCGCCAATGGCGGCACTGCGTCCGGCGCGGTATCAAAGAGAGCCTTTTCGCGTTTGTTCCATTCGTCGAGCAATTCTTTT
Source organism: Pseudomonadota bacterium (assembly GCA_023416875.1). GTDB lineage: Bacteria > Pseudomonadota > Gammaproteobacteria > Pseudomonadales > Cellvibrionaceae > UBA5868. Next base: position 3,649 of record JAEZGT010000223.1, on the reverse strand, counting down.
GACGGCAGGCAGCCGATCAATCCCGGGTGAATCAACCCGGCAAATTCCACCTTGGGCACGTGGCGGGATTTGGTGAACATGCCGTTAAAATCCCAAATGGATTTTTGCGCTTCCGGAAAATGTTCCGTCAAAAAGCCACCGCCGTTTTTCTTGGAGAAAAAGCCGTTAAAGCCCCAAAGGCTTTCGCTGAAGGCGCCAATATCGAGAATATCGACCTCCAGCAGGTCGCCGGGCTCTGCACCTTCCACACCCACCGGGCCGGAGAGAAAATGCACTTGCGACAGATCCACATCGCGCACATCGGAAGCGTCGTCGTCATTTTTAATCTGGCCGGCGGTCCAGTCGTAGCACGCGATAATAAAATCGTCACCGGGCTTTACCGATACCGCCATGGGAATATCCGGGTGCCAGCGATTGTGGATTTTTTCATTTTCGTAGGGGGACTGCTTCAGGTCGATTTTGATGATGGTCTCTGCCATTGGAATTTCCTCTTGCTATAGAAAAAATTTATACAGACAAATAAGACGCAACCTTGTCGTGGTCCACGTCCTCGCGTTTCTGGTCCTGAACAATAGCGCCCTTCTCGATTACCAGAATCCGGTCTGCCACATCCAGGGCAAAACTCAGCACCTGTTCGGATACCACTATGGAAAGGCCGCGCTCGTCGCGAATGCGGCGCAGGGTGCGCGCCATTTCGCGGATGATGGAGGGCTGTATGCCTTCGGTGGGTTCGTCGAGCAAAAGCACCTTGGGATTGCTCGCCAACGCGCGGGCAATGGCGAGTTGTTGTTGCTGGCCGCCGGAGAGGTTGCCGCCGCGGCGGCTTTTCATTTCCTTAAGCACGGGAAACAGCTCGTAGATATTTTCCGGAACGGCTTTTTGTGTGGTAGTGGTCAAACCGGTTTCGATGTTTTCTTTTACCGTCATGGTGGAAAAAATCATGCGTCCCTGGGGCACAAACGCCAAGCCGTTTTTCACCCGCTCATAACTTTTTTGCTGCGACAATTCCATGCCGGATAATTGCAGTGAACCGCCAGCGATGGGCACCATGCCGATCAGGGATTTCATAAGTGTGGTTTTGCCCATACCGTTGCGGCCGAGAATGGCGACTATCTGGTTCGGCTCCACGGTCACATTCATTTTGTGGATGACTTCGCTCTGTCCGTAAGCGACGGAATAATCTTTGATGGCTAACATGCTGGCGCCTCCGCTACGGATTAATGACCGAGATAGACTTCAATAACTTTGGGATCGTTTTTCACCCGCTCCATCGAGCCTTCGGATAGGGTTTTGCCCTGGTGCATAACGGTGACGCGGTGGGCTATGTCTTCCACAAATTGCATATCGTGTTCAATCACAATCACCGAGCGCCCTTTGGTGATGCGGTTGAGCAACTCCGCCGTGCGTTTGCGCTCCGCGACGGACATGCCGGCGACCGGCTCATCGAGCATCAATAAATCGGGTTTTTGAATCAGCAGCATGCCGATTTCCAGCCACTGTTTTTGGCCATGGCTGAGAAGGCCTGCGGTGGTGTGCAACTGGTCTTTCAGGAAAATGGTTTCCGCCACTTCTTCCACGGCGTCCACTACTTCTTGATCGCGGCGAAAAAATAAAGCGCCCACCACGCTGCGGCCTCTGGGGAAGGAAATTTCCAGATTTTCAAAAACGGTGAGGTCTTCATAAATAGAGGGATTTTGGAATTTGCGGCCGACGCCCGAGTGCACTATGGCGTGCTCGGTCATTTTGGTGAGCTCCTTGCCGCGGAATTTAATGGAGCCCTCGGTGGATTTGGTTTTGCCGCAGATCAGATCCAGCACGGTGGTTTTGCCCGCTCCGTTGGGGCCGATGATTACGCGAATTTCGCCCTCCTCCACATAAAAGGAGAGATCGTTTACCGCTTTAAAACCATCGAAGGAAACCGTTAGCCCTTCCACGGAGAGGACAAAATCTTTGACGGATTTAGTTTCGCTCATATAAACCTCTCGCTATTTACCCAGGGGACTGACGGAGCCGGCCATGGCGACCGGTTTGGTCGGCGCGGAGCGTTTTAGCTTTTCCCAAGAGCGCGCTATGAACGGCTCAATATGGGATTTGTAAATTCCCGCCAGACCACTGGGGAATGCCATGACTACGCCGATAAAAAGCGCGCCCATGGCGAACAGCAAAAGTTCAGGAAAGGATTCGGAAAACGTGGTTTTTGCCCAGTTGACCAGCAGTGTTCCGTAGACCGCGCCGAAAATGGATAGGCGACCGCCCACCGCGCAGAAGATCACCATTTCAATCGAAGGCACAATGCCGACAAACGATGGCGACATAAAACCGACTTGCAGGGTGAACATAGCGCCGCCGATTGCGGAAAATGCCGCGCCGAGGCAGAAGACAAAAATCTTGAAGCTCGACACGTCGTAACCGGAAAAGCGCACCCGGTCCTCGCGACCGCGCATGGCCACCAATAAACGCCCGAGTTTGCTTTTGCGCACGAATTGCGCCACTAGCAAACACGCCATCAGAAAAATGAAATTGACGTAGTAAAGGACATATTTGGCGGAATCGGTCCGAATATCCCAACCCAATAAAGTGCGCAGGTCGGTAATGCCGTTGACGCCGCCGGTATATCCCTGTTGGCCGATAATCAGAATCGTGAGAATGGAGGCAATCGCCTGGGTAATAATCGCAAAATAAACACCGCCTACACGACGTTTAAACATGGCCACCGCAATGATGTAGGCAAAAATACTGGGCACTACAATTATGGCGATAATGGTAAACGGCAGGCTGTAGAAGGGCTCCCAGAACCAAGGCAATTCGGTGATCTGGTTCCAGTCCATAAAATCCGGAATGCCCGGCGTCGATTGGATTTTGGTGCTCTCAGGATCAGAGGATTCCAATTTGAGAAACATCGCCATGCAATAACCGCCGAGGCCGAAAAATACGCCCTGGCCGAGGCTTAGAATTCCACCGTAGCCCCAACACAACACCAGACCAACGGCGACAAACGCGTAGGTGAGGTATTTGCCCACTAAATTGAGGCGAAAAATATCCAGCGTCATGGGCAGCAGTACACCCAGAAACAACGCCAGCAGAGCGAGATAAAAAAGATCGTTTTTTGGAAACAGGGTTTTAATGCTGTGCATTGACATCTCATTTACCTCACTTGCGCACTTTCATGGCGAACAAGCCTTGCGGCCGGATCATCAGGATGAGCACCACCGTCAGCAGGGTGAGCACTTTGGCCATGGAACCGCTCAGGAAAAATTCCATAGTGGATTGCGCCTGCGAAATGGTGAATGCGGAGGCAATGGTTCCCAGCAAACTGGCCGCGCCGCCAAATACCACCACCAGGAAGGTGTCGACGATATAGAGTTGGCCCGCCGTCGGGCCGGTGGAGCCGATCATGGTAAAAGCGCTGCCGGCAACCCCGGCAATGCCGCAACCAAGGGCAAAAGTAATGCGGTCGATGCGCGCCGTGTTGATGCCCACCGCCGCCGCCATAGGACGGTTCTGCACCACAGCGCGCACCTGGCAGCCCCAACGGGACTTGTACATCAATAAATAAACCGCAACGGCAATCGCGATGGTCAGTACCATCACAAACAATCCGTTAATGGGAATTTCGATGGTATCGGTTAACGGCACGGAACCCATCAAC
>JAEZGT010000214.1 GCA_023416875.1 Pseudomonadota bacterium | reverse complement strand
GGTCAACGATGAGAGCGTGCGCCTGTTCCGGCGCGATGTCAGCGCGCCGCCGAAAGTGAATTTCTTCGCGGTGCTGGAGCATCTTGGCGTGCCGCGGGCGCAGGTGCTGGAAGGACTGGCTCAAGGCCACTCGGTGGAGTATGGGCCGTACTTTTTTACCGCCGGCATGCCGGTGGATGCGCTCTATCTGGTGCGCGATGCCTGGCTCAAATTCAAGCTGTTTCCCATCGTTACGCAGCAACGCGAACTGCAGGAAGTGGTGGTGCGGCTGGAGGATGTCTCCGAGCGCCAGTTTGTGGAAAACGCCATCAAAACCATCTCCATGGCGGTGTCGACTGAAACCGGTCACGTGTTTTTCAATCAATTGGCGATCCACCTAGCGCGTCTGCTCAATAAAAAGTACGTCTATATCGGCTTGAAAAAGGTGATCGACCGGCAGCTCGTCATAGAGACGCTGGCGGTGGCGGTCGACGGCGAACTGGTCGGCAATCTCAACTTCCCCCTGGCGGAATCGCCCTCGGAAAAAGTGCTGCAACAGGGTACTTACGCGGTGCCGCGCCAGCTGCTGCGCGAGTTTCCCTACAACTCCATCTTGCGCGACATAGGGGTGCAGAGTTTTGTCGGGGCCGCTATGGTGGACGCGGACCGCAATGCCATAGGGTTGATCGCGGTGCTCGATAATAAACCCATGGAGCAGGTCAAGCAGATGCAGGAGATCGTCAATATCTTCGTCTCCCGCGCCACCACCGAACTGCATCGCCTTGAGGCGGAGCAAAAGATCCGCAAAATGGCCTACGAGGACGCCCTCACGGGCCTGCCCAACCGCTCGGCTCTGAACGAGCATGTCATCAGCCTGTTGCAGGCAAAGTTGGCTGCCGCTGGCGGGCAGCCTGGCGCCTTTATCCAAATGGATCTGGACCATTTCAAAACCATCAACGATGCCCTCGGCCACGACGTGGGCGATGATGTGTTGCGCTGCATCGGCCGGCGCCTGCGCCACAACCTGAGTGACAGCATTCTGGTGGCGCGTATGGGTGGGGATGAATTCGCGGTGGTGCTCAGCCAGTTGGGGACAGAGCCGGAGCAGGCGCTCGAACGCTGCACCCAGCAGCTGGTCAGCTTGATGGAGCAGCCCGTGCAGGTGGGCGATCACCTGTTGGATGTGGGTTGCACCATGGGGGTGGTGCTGTTCCCGGAATTCGCCAACACCGTCGTGGATGTCTTCCGCAATGCCGATATCGCCTTGAACAAGGCGAAGATGTCTGGCCGCGGCAGCTATCAACTGTTCACGCCGGAGATGCGCGACGCGGTAAGCCATCGCTTAGCGGTGGAAAACGGCCTGCGCGCCGCGCTGGTTAATCAAGAACTCCACGTGTTTTACCAGCCGCAGCTCGACGGCGCCGGCAATTTGATGGGCGCGGAAGCATTGATCCGCTGGCGTCACCCCGAACAGGGTTGGATTCCGCCGCTGCATTTTATTCCGGTGGCGGAGGAGACCGGTTTGATCAACAGCATCGGCCAGTGGGTGCTGGAAGAAGCGTTAAAGCATCGCAAGGACTGGACGGAAAAGCGCCTGCCGTTCACCGGCCACCTGTCCATCAACGTATCGCCCTGGCAGTTCGCTCGCCCCGACTTTGTCACCTGCACCATCGCCGCAGTGGAACAGCTGCAGGTACCGCCCAGCCATATCACCTTAGAGGTCACCGAGAGCGCGCTGCTGACGGACATAGACGACACCATCGCCAAACTCAGCCAGTTGCGCCGTTTCGGTATGACCATCGCCCTCGACGACTTTGGCACCGGCTATTCATCCCTGGCCTACCTGCGTGATCTGCCTCTGGATATTCTCAAAATCGACAAGGCGTTCGTGGATGCGCTGGAGACCAGCGCCCATGAACCGCTGGTGGAATCGATGATTGCCATCGGTCGCAATATGGGACTTCAGGTGGTGGCGGAGGGCGTAGAAACGGAGGTGCAACTGGAGCGGCTGAGGGCCCTGGGCTGCAATGTCTTCCAAGGCTATCTATTTTCACGACCGCTGCCTGAAGCAGACTTCCAGCAGTGGCTGCTGCAATACCGCAATAACCGCCAGCCGGCGTCGGTACAGCAGCTCCCTTGAGCGCGCTATTTGTGCTTGAGCTTGTGGTCCAGATAGCCCATGGCAAAGGCGGACGCGACAAAGGTGACATGCAGCACCGTGTACCAATAGATGTGCGCCTCTTCGGTGTTCGCCACGTTCATAAAGACTTTCAACAGGTGAATTGAGGAAATGGCGACGATGGATGCGGCGATTTTGCCCTTCAATGAGGATGAATCCATCTTGCCCAGCCAGTTCAGCTTTTCCTTTTCACCTTCGAGATCCAGCTGCGAAACAAAGTTTTCGTAGCCGCTCATCATCACCATCACGATCAGCCCGCCCACCATCGCCAGATCGATCAGAGTCAGCAGGCTGAGGATCATTTTGGCTTCGCTCATGTGCACGACATCCAGGATCAGATGGATTGATTCCTGGAAGAACTTGATGATCAGTGCGATCAACCCGATCGCAAGACCGAGGTAAATAGGGGCGAGCAACCAGCGTGAGCGGTACAGCGATTTTTCGAGAAAACTTTCCATTGGGGACCGTTACTTCAGGTGGAGGATGCGCCAAGCGCGCGGGAGCGCGATTTTAGAGCCCAACGGAATGGAGTTCAAACCTCGTGATCGTAGAAGGACTCAGACGTCATCGTACAGCTCCACCTGCAGAATCGGTCTCTTGTCCACGTCAGCTTCACGGGAATAAAACGTCACCTGCGCGCGCCCGGAGGTGCGCTGCAGACGCATTTCCAAAGTGATCTGGCGCAGGTTGGCCTCCATCAGCTTCTGCACCAGAGGCAGTACGTCGATTTCATAATTCTTCTGGTTGTCCTGGTCGCTGCCCGGCACGGCGATACTCGGCAGTCTGCGCACCGCAGTCGGGGTGTAATTGTTCGCGTCGAAAAAGCTCTCCCAGGTAGCCGTGTTCTCGTCGAAGTTGTTATGCACGGGTTTGAGATAAAAACCGTTGTCGCCGCCTTTGGCGGAGTGGCCGGGACTTTCCTGATTGGTCACTCCCTGGCCGTAGAGTTTGTCATCGGCGTTGGCGTAGAGCAGCAGGGTGGCGCGCAGCAGCTTTTTCTGCGGATTGCGGTGCATCTCCTCCAGCAGCGGGCCGACTTCAAAGCGCATCACACTGACATTCTGATAGCTGGTGCCGCCCTGGCTCCACTGGCCGGCGGAGAGAGCGGTGGAGAGGCCGAGAGGCTGGCTTTGATTCTGCCGCAACAGGGCGTCGGCTTCCGGCTGGAAGATAAACTGATTGCCGTTCTGCTGAGTGACCTGCGCCACCTCATCTATGCGCTGCGCCTTTTCATCGGCGTAGCGCTTGTCGCTGAAGTGGACATTGCCCTTGGCGTCCACCCATTTGTAAATCTCCGCCTGTCCAATCAGCGGCAGCGCCGCAAGGCAGATCCAGAGCAGCCAGCGTTGCAGGGCATCCATCGTCATACTAATGATTCTCGCGAACTTAACAGCGTGGGCAGTTTAGCTTGGCTTTGAGATCGTGAATAACGACAGGTTCAAGTTCACACAATTAACGTTTTACGTGACTTTACGTATTCACCTCGGGCGCTGGGAATCTAACAATGGCGCAGTTGCATGACGGAAGACGAGCGTGTGGATGACTTAGGCCTGCAGTTGATTGGCGCCCTTCGGCAGACGATCGAAATGATCGGCGTCGTGATCATTCCTGTGGAAATCATTCTGCTGATATGGATCCGTCGGCAGCTATTTCAGGGGGAAGTGCTGGTCAATCTCGCCTGCGGTGGCGCCATGTTTCTGCTGTTCCGGGTGTGGAACCTCGGCTTCGGGCTGCAGGTGCTGCTTCTGGCCCATGTGCAGGCGCTGGTGAATTTGCGCGAATTGTTGCCGGATTACGCCTGGGTGGGGCTGCATGTGCTGGTGGGCGATTTGTGTTTTTACGTATTTCACCGGTTGGCGCACACCCGTTTGTTTTTTTTGCTCGATCATTCGGTGCATCACTCTTCCACAGAATTTAATTTCACCACCAATTTGCGCGTCAGCATTTTTGCGCCGCTGTATTCCTGGAGCCCGCTGCTGGTGCCGGTGTTACTCGGTTTCGATCCTGTACTGCTGTTCGCCTGTTTTGGTTTGGCGAATGCAGTACCCTTTTTTCTTCACAACGAACACATTAAAAAACTCGGCTGGCTCGAATATGTGTTCAACACGCCGTCCCATCACCGCGTCCACCACGGCAGCAATCCCTGCTATATCGATAAAAATTTTGGCGGCATGCTGATTATCTGGGACCGCTTGTTCGGCACCTACGCGGATGAAGTCGAGCCAGTCACCTTCGGCGTGCGTCACTGGGAGCCTTCCACCAACCCGCTAAAAGTGATGTTCCGCGGTTGGTGGGAATTGGCGCGCTCGCTGCGCCGGTGGGGCCGCGATTTTCGCCTGCGCTCCGCCTCAAGTTCGTCAGGCTATTGCGTACCTTGCCCACTGCATATACCTGCGCATTTGTATGCGTCGCTGTATGTCCATTC
>JAEZGT010000139.1 GCA_023416875.1 Pseudomonadota bacterium | reverse complement strand
TGATTGCCCACTACTCAGATTACAGATCCGGGAATAACCGGAACGGAAAGCGCCACATCACTGTTCTGACCGCGATGGCGCAACGCGTGATCCACCAGCACCAGTGCCATCATCGCCTCCGCGATCGGGGTCGCGCGGATGCCAACGCAGGGGTCGTGCCTACCGGTGGTGACCACCTCTACCGGATTGCCATTGACGTCTACGCTTTTGCCGGGAATGCGCAGGCTTGAGGTGGGTTTAAGCGCGATATGCGCTATCACATCCTGGCCCGAGGAAATTCCTCCGAGTATGCCGCCTGCGTTGTTGCTGAGAAATCCCTCTGGAGTGATTTCATCCCTATGCTCGGTCCCCTTCTGTGCGACCGAGGCGAAGCCTGCACCGATTTCCACGCCCTTAACCGCGTTGATGCTCATAAGAGCGTGGGCCAGGTCTGCGTCGAGACGGTCGAATATCGGCTCGCCTAAACCAGGAACCATATTCGAGGCCACCACCGTGATTTTTGCTCCCACGGAGTTACCCTCTTTATTCAGCAACTGCATGTACTCTTCCATAGCCGCCACTTTACTGGCGTCGGGGCAGAAAAACGGGTTGTTGGCGATTTCGTTCCAATCAACGGATTCAATGGCAATTGGGCCGAGTTGCGACAGATACCCGCGCACCTCAATGCCCCAGGCCTCGCGCAAAACCTTTTTCGCTACCGCACCCGCCGCCACACGCATCGCAGTTTCGCGAGCGGAAGAGCGACCGCCGCCGCGATAGTCGCGGATGCCGTATTTCTGCATATAGGTGTAATCAGCGTGGGCGGGACGGAAGACGTCCTTGATTTTGCTGTAATCCTTGGAGCGCTGATCGGTGTTGTGAATGATCATCCCAATGGGCGTTCCGGTGGTCTTGCCCTCAAAGACTCCGGAGAGAATCTTTACCTGGTCTTCTTCGCGACGCTGGGTGGTATAGCGGGACTGGCCTGGCTTGCGTCGATCCAGATCAGTCTGAATATCTTCTTCGGAGAGTTCGATACCCGGAGGACAGCCGTCAATGATGCAACCCAGTGCCTCGCCGTGGCTCTCACCAAAAGTGGTTACGGTAAAAAGTTTGCCGAATGTATTTCCCGCCATAGCACTGCTCACCCATTAAAATTCGAAGATCCGCCCGGCACTGTCCAGGCAGCACCAAAGCGGTCGCATTATAAGTTGCTCAGATAAAATCTGCCGCGTGAGCGACCAATTGCTCCCGGGTCAATAAAAACACACCGTGACCGCCGCGAGCGAATTCGAGCCATGTGAAAGGAACATCGGGAAAACCAGCTTCCAGAGCGGCTGCACTATCGCCAACTTCAACGATGAGGATGCCTTCATCATTAAGATGATCGGCCGCTTCGCGCAGCAATCGGCGGGTAAAGTCCAAACCGTCCAAGCCCGACTCCAACGCCAAGCGTGGTTCTGCGGCATATTCCTTGGGCAGTGCCGCCATCTCTTGTTCATCTACATAGGGTGGATTGCTGACAATCAGGTCGTAACAACCAGGAAGATCCGCAAACAGATCGGACTGCACCGCCCTCACCCGCTCCTGCAATTGATGTTTGGCGATATTGTTCTGAGCCACCGCCAAAGCAGGCTCGGAAATATCGCTTACGTCTACATGCGCTTCCGGGAAGGTCGCTGCTATGGCGATGCCGATACAGCCACAGCCGGTGCACAAATCCAGAACATATTCGGGTTCCCGCGTCAGCCAGGGCGAAAATTCCTGCTCAATCAGCTCGGCGATCGGTGAACGGGGAATCAGGGTGTCGCGCGTAACCTGAAATTCCATACCGGCAAAATAGGCGGTGCCGGTCAGGTAGGCCGCAGGGACACGCTCGTGAATGCGCCGTTGAATCAATACCAGAATCTCGCGCTTTTCCGCTTCTGTCAGGCGGGTATCGACGATCTGGTTGAGCCTTTCCCAGGGAGTACAGATAGACCAGAGCACCAGCTGCGCGGCCTCGTCCCAAGCGTTATCCGTGCCGTGGCCAAAAAATACTTTTGCGCGTTGAAATTCGGTGGCGCCCCAGCGAATCCAATCGCGGACCGAAAGCAGTTCACCGAAAATTGTCGAATCCATAGTGCCCATGGTGTTTGTCGCCGCCGTGAAAAAAGCTTGGCATTCTACCGGAAATCCCTCTCCGGGCCACCAGAACCCGCAGGCTCACCCATCGATGCGGCGCAATTTCCGCTTTATTTTGCTGGGGCTATGGCGTAGGGTACGTCCCTTTTTCATTTTCGCGCGCGTGAGAGAGTTGCCATGAAAGACCTGTTCAGCCAAATCATCAGCCAGATAGGTGAGGATCCGGCCCGACCCGGCCTAGTGGACACACCGGCGCGCGCTGCCGCCGCTTTTGAATACCTGACCAGCGGCTACAAGCGCTCCATTGATGAAGTGGTGAACAACGCGCTGTTTCCCTCTGACTCCAAGGACATGGTCATCGTCAAGGATATAGAGCTGTACTCCATGTGCGAGCACCACCTGCTGCCGTTTGTGGGCAAGGCTCACGTGGGTTATATCCCGCAGGGCATGGTGTTGGGACTGTCCAAGGTGGCGCGTATTGTGGACATGTACGCGCGCCGCTTGCAGATTCAGGAGCAGCTGACTCATCAGATCGCGGAAACCATTCAAGAGGTAACCGGTGCAGCCGGTGTGGCGGTGATTATCGAAGCCAAACATCTGTGCATGATGATGCGCGGCGTGGAGAAGCAGAACTCCTCCATGAAAACTTCTGCAATGTATGGCGCCTTCCGCAGCAGCGCCGCCACCCGCACCGAATTCCTGTCGCTGATCAAATGAGCATGTGCTGGATCAGTCCAGCACCACCTCCACCCGCGCCAGCTCATCCCGGCCCGCAGGCGCGAGATTGGCAAGCCCATGAGCTGAAATCCGTGAGGTCGAAACGCCTTTATTAACCAGCAGATCTCGAAGTGTCTGCGCATATGACATGGAACGACGTTCACGCTCGGCAAAAGTGCCCGGTCGATAGTCGTGTCCAACCAGGCGCAAAGTCACGGAAGGATGCGCTTTTAGCACCGCAACCAAAAGCTCGATAGTCTCGTCCGAGATTTTGCCCTGCTCTCCCGTCAGGGAAAAACCGGGCAGCACAAAATAGCCTTTATCCACCAACAGCTCCCACCATACTTCAGGAGCGAACGACCGCCCCGCACCAGAGTCCGGTCCGGCCCTGATCACATCCTGCTGCAAATAAATCCGGCCGTTGCCACGCTGCACCAGATACCAGACGACATAGGTTTCTTTGCGCTCGCCGTCGACGCCCGCCTGCACAGCGTAAAACTGGCTGTTATCCAGGCCATATAACTGCTTCACCCCAAGAAATTCATTAGCCCAGCCGTTACTGCTACCGCAATCGAGGCCCGAACACTGGAACAGTGTGGTGAAATCTTTGGCGTTTTCCATATCACCCAGCAGCGTTTTGCGCGCCTCGCTGAACGTCACCAGCTCTTCAAGCTCGACTGTAATGCGGGACACCAGTGCCCGCGATTTGATTTCCTGCTTCGCACGCCACTGGTTGTTAACCTTTTTTATGGAACTCAACACCACACGGTATTCGCTTATCGCGGGCTGAGAGCTAAAGACCACACGGCCTTTGCGTACCAACTCAGCATCCGAGTGATAGGGAACCGCAGCCGCAAACAAGGGCAGAAGCAGCACGAGACCGGTGATAATGACTTTCAAAAAAACCTCCATTAAAGGATTACGTAATACTGAAATGTCGCTTGATCAGGCTGGCTATAGCCGGGGCCTGTTCGTGCATGTGGTGGTGATGTCTACCTGGCAGTCTGGTGACCTGCCATCCGGGCGGGCTGAGCAGCTCAAGTGCCGCCGGCTGTGGCAACACCATGCCCTCTTCCGCGAGCACCACCAAGGTCGCTGCGGAAATGCGATCGCGGAAGGCCAACACCTGTTCCAAGCTGAAGCGGACTTCAGATCCTGCGATCAGTTTCGGATCATAGGACCAAGTAAAGCCGGAGGAGGTTTCCACCACCCCGTGTCTGGCGAGCACCTCTGCATCAGGGTCCCCCAGCGGAAACACGCCATTGACTCGCGCGGCGACAGCGGCAGCAAAGCTCGGATAACACCCGGGCTGCCGGGCAGCAGCAATTCTGACGGTGCGAATTGCTTCGGCGAGCAACTCAGGCGCTTCGGCATGAGACGCCATGCGGGGAATACCGCCTTCGAGAAGGCAGAGATGGGAAATCCTGGAAGGGGAAGTACCAGCGGCGAGCATGCTGATCATGGCACCGCGGGAATGGCCAATCACCGAGAAGTTCGACCAACCCAACTGATCGGCAACCGCAAACAACTCGCCGACATCCTGCCAAATGTTATAGGCGCCAAGGTAGTTGCGGCGGCCACTTTTTCCGTGACCGGCGCAGTCGAGGCACACGAGATCGCAGTTGGGCAGATGCGGTGCAAGGAAATCAAAGCTGGCGGCGTTATCAAGCCACCCGTGCAATGCCATCACCGGGCGGCCCCCGGGCTCACCCCAACGTTTCGCGCTCAGCTCTACTCCGCCGGCGTCAAACCGCTGGATAACAGGCATCAGGGGTGCTTCAGCCAGACCAGATCCGCTTGGCCGCGCCCGACCAAAGGCAGGTGCAAATAGGCCAACGCCGCCGTGCCCATACGATAGCGCCCCGCCTCAAAACCGCAGAGCTCATCGAGCAAGGTGCCCACCAACGGCTGATGAGTCACCAGTAATACAGCGCTATCAGCAGGCTGTTGCGCCAGCCAGTCCATGACGCGCTGGGGGTTGCTGCCGGGGGTCAGGAAATCCGCAGTATGGCGGTCCTGCACAGCTGCTGGGGTGAGAAACTTCACGGCGACATCACAGCTTTGCTGAGCTCGGACATAAGGGCTCGCCATGACTTTGGTGATGGTGGCTAGGCTGTCGCCGCTCGCGGTCAGCACGCGCTGCAGCTCGTCCCGCCCTTCCGCCGTCAGCCGGCGGTCGCGATCACGGGAAGCCGATGGTTCTGCACATCCGTGACGCAATAAAAACAAATCCATAATCAGCCCCTTTTATTGTTATGCGGCTTAAAGAGGTATGAGGGCAGAGCTGGCTCGCCTTTCAAATCAAAAAGCTGGTCTGCCTTCATCACCGGGTTTGGGATCAACCTCGATATCCGAGATCGGCGGCGGCACCACAACCGGCGGATTTTCCACTTCCGTTCTGACCACGGCTTCGCCTTCGCTCGGTGCCGGTTCCGGCCAGTCGGCAAAAGGGAACGCCTTGAACTCGCTGTTGAACGTCAAAAACAACAACATCTGCTTGATGTACACCGTCAAGCTCCCACCGAGTTCGCGCAGTTTGCGGTTATCGCTGCCGGTAATCAGTGCAAACAAAAATTGCACGATCACCAGAACACCAACAACGAACGAGGCGGCGTATAGGAAGAACGCAAACAACAGCATATACACTAAGCGAACCCAGTGTTTGGAACTGGTGATATTGGACTTCAATTGCTGATCCATAGAATTCCTCACGTGTGATGGTGATAAGCAGACCGGGGTGTCAGGCGTTATTGAAATTCCACGTCGCTCGCCATGGCCCCGGTCATAAGACCCTGAACAACCCGCCCTATATACTGCCCTTCGAACAGAATCGCGTACAACCCTGAAGCGAGCGGCATATAAACCCCGAGCTCATCCGCCTTCTGCTTGACGATCTGCAAAGTATTCACGCCCTCCGCAACCTGGCCGACCTCCTCCAGCGTCTGCTGTAGGGTTTTGCCGCTGCCGAGGGCATAACCCACCCGATAGTTGCGACTGAGATCGGAACTGCAAGTCAGGATCAGATCTCCCACCCCGGCGAGGCCGAGGAAAGTCATGGCGTTGGCACCCAACTTATTGGCGAAACGCCCCATCTCCGCTAGAGCGCGAGTCAAAATCATCGCCTGAGTGTTGTGCCCCGCGCCAAGGGCGCAGGCCATACCGCAGACGATTGCATAGATGTTTTTGATAGCGCCGGCCAGCTCGATGCCAAACTTATCGCGACTCGTGTAAACACGAAAGGTCTTGGAGGAAAAAACTTTGGGGATAACCCCCAGAACCTGTTCGTCCTCGCTGGCGATTACGCTGCCAGTATGCTGGTTTTGCACAATTTCCTTGGCGAAATTCGGCCCACTCAACACGCCGATGCGCACCTCGGACAATTCTTCCGCCAGGATGGCGCTCATCAACGTGAAATTGGGAGCTTCGATACCTTTGGTGGCGCTGACAACCATGGTGCCGGGACGAATGTAGGCCGCCGCCTGACGCACCACTTCGCGAAACGACTGGCTTGGGATGGCCACCACCACCACATCAACATCTTCCAGCGCGAGCTTCAAATCTGCTGAGATATGCAGGTTGTCATGCAATTTGTAGCCGGGAAGGTAATAGGTATTTTCTCTGCGCTGCTGGCATTCCGCCGCGCGCGCGCCATCGCGAAACCAGAGCGTGGTGTGATAGCCGTTGCTCGCCATGATATTGGCGAGCGCTGTGCCGAAGCTTCCGCCGCCCAACACTGCGACTTTTTGCGGTTCTGGGTTGGTAAGACTCAATCGCGAACCCTCGTGATATTTGTTCGTTGCAATGGGTTTGACACCGGCATCAGCTGGAGTGCGGCGGTGCGGTTGACGCTACCAAAGCCGTATGACAGCCACAAGCTGTGCGCTCCCCTGGTGATGAATTTGTGTCGGTAAAACAAAAAAGGCGCGGAGTTTTCCACCCCACGCCCTCTCATGCTGAAAACACTTCTCAGCGGAACAGCTCGAGCAACAGTTTATTGAGACGCTGCACGTAGGCCGCCGGATCTTTCAGATGACCGCCTTCCGCCAGGCTCGCCTGATCAAATAGTACTTTAGCCAAGTCGTTAAAACGGTCTTCGTCCTGCTCCTGGTCGAGTTTTACCACCAGCGGGTGCTCGGGGTTGATCTCGATAATCGGCTTGCCTTCCGGCACTTTTTGGCCAGCGGATTCCAGCAAACGGCGCATCTGTGCGCCCATATCGTGCTCACCAACCACTAGGCAGGCAGGCGAATCGGTGAGGCGGTGAGTGATGCGCACATCTTCCACCAGCTCAGTCAAAGCATTCTTCATACGGCTGACCATGCTTTCAAACTGCTTTTCGGTTTCCTTCTGGCTCTGCTTTTCTTCCTCGGTTTCAATCGCGCCGAGATCCAGCGCACCTTTGCTGACATCTTGGAACGGCTTGTCCTGGTATTCCATCAGGTGGCCCATCAACCAGTCATCCACACGATCAGTCAGCAACAGAACCTCTATACCTTTCTTGCGGAACACTTCGAGATGCGGGCTGTTTTTCGCGGTGTTGAAGTTGTCGGCCACCACGTAATAAATCTTCTCTTGCCCCTCTTTCATACGCTCAATGTATTGGTCGAGGGACTGATCCTGCTCCGGTGAGTTGGTGTGGGTCGTTGAGAAACGCAGCAGTTTGGCAATTTTCTCTTTGTTGGAGTAATCCTCCGCCGGCCCCTCTTTCAGAACCTGACCAAACTCTTTCCAGAACTTCGCGTACTGCTCCGCATCACCCGCCAGCTTCGCCAGCATATCCAGCACACGCTTGGTCAGCGCCGACTTCATATTGTCGACATTGGGATCTTTTTGCAGGATCTCGCGCGATACGTTCAGCGACAGATCATTGGAATCCACAACACCTTTGATGAAGCGCAGATACAGCGGCAAAAACTGCTCTGCCTGATCCATGATAAAAGTGCGCTGTACATAGAGTTTCAGACCGCGGGCGCCCTCGCGGTTGTAGAGGTCGAAAGGTGCGCGCGCCGGCAGATACAAGAGGCAGGTGTAATCCAGCTTGCCTTCCACGCGGTTGTGGCTCCAGGACAGCGGATCGGCAAAGTCGTGGCTGATATGTTTGTAGAACTCTTTATATTCTTCGTCAGTGATATCGCTGCGTGAGCGCGTCCACAAAGCAGTGGCTTTGTTGATCGTCTCATCTTCCGGCTCGTTCTTCTCCGCCTCATCACCAAAGCGCTGCTTTTCCATAACGATGGGCAGGGAAATGTGATCGGAATATTTTTTGATAATGGAACGCAGGCGCCAGCCATCGGCAAAATCTTCTTCGCCTTTCTTCAGGTGCAGAACCACGTGGGTACCGCGGGACGCTTTTTCCACGGCTTCGACGGTGTATTCGGCTTCGCCCGTACTGGTCCAGTGCACACCTTGATCTTTGTCTGCGCCGGCGCGGCGGGTAAAGACTTCAACTTTGTCGGCAACGATGAACGCTGAATAAAAACCCACGCCAAATTGGCCTATCAGCTGGGCATCTTTTTTCTGATCGCCCGACAGCTTGGACATGAATTGCGCAGTGCCGGATTTTGCGATGGTACCGAGATTTTCAATCACCTCTTCCCGGCTCATGCCAATGCCGTTGTC
>JAEZGT010000152.1 GCA_023416875.1 Pseudomonadota bacterium | reverse complement strand
GTCCTGATCCCCTTGCTGTTGATCTTTCTCGCCGTCCGAATCGTTTTTATCGTCCCCATTCTGCTGATCCTGCTGTTGCTGCTTCATCAATTCGGCCAATTGGCTGGCGATTTCACGGTTGTCTTTGGCTTCGACAAAATCCGGACGCTGGCGTAAGGCTTCATCGTAGGCAGCTATGGCTTCGTCGAATTCGCCATTGCGGGTCAGGGCATTGCCACGGTTATAGGCCGCAATCGCGTCTTTCCCCTGGGCAAATTCTTCCGCCGCCTCGGCAAACTCACCCTGTTGATACAAGGCGGCACCACGTCGCTCGGGAGTGGAGAAGCGTTTCGCCGCCTCCTTGTCACCGGCTTCCAAATCTTTTTGCGCTCTTTGGTCCTGGCGCAGCCAGAGATCGCGCCATTCGAGCGCCTGCGCCTGTTGCGGAGCCAAACTCAAGGGGACAAAAATCAAGAGAAAAACACTGACAATCCAACCCCGGCGAAACAGCAATGCCACGAAGGGCAGCAGCAGGAGCGCCAGGTACTGCCCGTGTTCAAACCATTGGTCGAAAGTGCGATCAGCCATCGTGGTTTCGGGGGCGATGGGGGAGAGCAGCTGCAATAGGGTTTCTATATCGCTGTTATTGGCAACCAGTGGCACGTAATAGGCCTGCTGTTTTGTGGCAAATTGGCGCAGGCCCTCTTCGTTCAACCGCGCCACTACCAATTCCCCTTGGCGGTTTTTGGCAAAGCCGCCTTCAGGTAGGGGAATAGGCGCGCCCTGTTCCGTGCCCACGCCCCATAAGGTGAGTTGATGAGGAACCCGCGAGAGTTCGTCGCCGATAGTCGCCAGCGCGGAGGGTTCAATCTCGTCGGTCAAGAACAGGATATTGCCGCGACGTACACCGCCGTCGTTCAACAGTTGCAGCGCCAAACTCAGGGCCATTTCCGGATTGCTGCCCACCGTGGGCAGACTCGCGGGATTGAGCGCTGGCAGCAGGTTGATGATGGTGCCGCGGTCATCCGTCAGCGGCGTCACTGTATAGGCTTCGCCGGAGTAGGCGACCAGCGCTACCTGGCCGTCCTTGCGCGCTTTCAGCAGGTCGATCAATTTCAGGCGCGAGCGCATCAGGCGCGAGGGTTTGATGTCTTCCGCCAGCATGGAGGGCGAGAGATCCCAGCAGATCACTAGCGCCTGATTATTGCGTTCGACGGGTTGCGGGATTTTTTGCCAAACCGGGCCGGCCAGCGCGACTATAGCGATGACCCAAAGCGCCAGTAAGCCAACCAGCGGCCAGCGCCTTTGCCGCAGCTGCACCTGATCAAGAAGGAAGGGCAACAAATTGGGAGAAATATAACGCAGCCACTGCTGCTGATCGCGCTGGCGCAGCAACAGGCCGAGGCACAGCAGCAACGCCGGCAGCAGGGCGATAAACCACAGGGGGCGGAGAAAGTGGAAGTCCTGCAACATGCTCATGCCACCTTGCTTTTAACGGTTGCACCCAGGGCCACCCGGCTGAGCGCCATCAGAAAGCTCAACATCAGCGCCGCCGCCAGGGGCCAGAAATAAAGGGCATTGGCTGGGCGAAACACTTCATCATCCTGTTCTATAGGTTCCAGCCGGTCGAGTTCGGCATAGATGCGCACCAGCTCTTCCGGGTTGCGTGCGCGGAAATATTGTCCGCCGGTCTGCTCGGCGATGTAACGCATAGTGTCTTCATCCAAGTCGGCGGATGGGTTGATCTTGCGCCGGCCGAACAGGGTCTGCTGAATCATTTCATCGGCGCCCAGGCCGATGGTATAGATCTTCACCCCTGACAATTTCGCCAAGTCCGCCGCCTGGCGCGGGTCCACCTCGCCGGCGGTGTTGGCGCCGTCGCTGAGGAGAATGAGCACGCGGCTGGCTTGAGGGCGGTCGCGCAGACGTTTGATGGCAAGGCCGATGGCATCACCGATAGCGGTCTGTTGCCCGGCAAAACCGATTTGCGCTTCCCGCAACAAGGTTTCCACAGTCTTGCGATCAAAGGTCAAAGGTGCCTGCAAATAAGCGTTGGAGCCGAATAGGATCAAGCCAAGACGGTCGTTTTCGCGCCGTTTGACGAAATCTCCGATCACAAATTTCACCACGTCGATGCGCTGCAAATTGCGGTTCTGCAGCACCATGTCCGGTATCTCCATACTGCCGGAGATGTCCACCGCCAACAGCAGGTCGCGGCCGGTAGCCGGCAGTTGTACCGGTTCGCCGATCCACTGTGGTCGGGCCGCAGCGCTGACACACAAAAGCCAGACCAGCGTCAGCAGCAGGCGCTGCAGCCAGCGGTTGGCGGAGCGGCTGATCTGCTGTTGTTGCAAACCAGCGATCTGCTGAAAAAACGGTACGCGCAGTGCGGCTTCCTGACGGACCAGGGCAGGCAGCAGCCAATACACCAGCAGCGGCAGCGGTAGCAGGGCAAACATCCAAGGCCAGGCAAACTCAAACATGCGCCGGCCTCCGCGCAGGAGTGCTGCGCAAGGTGCGTTGGTGAGTCGCGATCCAGCGGCTTACGCTGTCGAGCAACTCTGCACGCGGATAGGATGCGTCCCGTTGGTAACCGGCGCGCGCCAGTGCCGCCGCAGCGGCACCAGAAAATACGAGATCCGGGCAGCGTGCGTTCAGCCAGTCCACCCAGTTTTCGCCGAACGCCTGATTGATGGTCAGTTTCTCTGCAGGAAAAGCCACTAAAGCCACGCGTTTCAGCAAGCGGTTGGCCTCCGCAGGCAGTTGCGCATCCGAATATTCGTGCAGCCCGTCCAGCAGTTTCAGGGCGGTGCGTCGGTACGCCTCCTGGCGGCGGCGAATAAGGTAGGTAATAAGTGCAAGTACCCGGGCGCCCAGCAAGGAGCCTCCTACGGCCCACCAACCGAATGCGGGAGGCCACCAGCTCACCGCTTGGGGCACAAAGATATTGTGCATCTGCTCCAGGAGCTGCAACGCCTCTGGCGGCAGGGACGGCTGCGGCGCCGGAGTCATGCCGCACCTCCAGCGTTATGCCGGCTTTTGCGGCGCGGGCTGAACAGATCGCGGACAAACCCTTCAAGCGGCTGACTAATTGGCGCATGCACATATTGCACACCGGAGTTGCTGCAGCTTTGCCGCAGCTCGGCCTGATGCCGTTCGAAAGCTGCCTGAAAAGGCTGGGCGACGGTGCTGACATCCAGCGTCAAACGCTGCTGGCCGTCGGAGATGGCCAAGCGCGCGGCATGGGGGAGCCGGCGTTCCAGTGGATCGTAGACGTGCAATGCCATCACATCCGAGCGTTTTGCCAGTTGGCTCAACGGCTCCCGGCAGGTCTGGGTGAAATCGTGGAAGTCGGAAATCAGAATCACCAGACTGCCAGGACGGGCGATGCGGCTGGTTTCCGTCAGCATATCGAGAAGAGGAATACTGCCTGCTGGCGGGATTGGTCCGGTTAGAGCGCGATTAAATTCCACCAGCTGATGCAGAAGATCAAGCACCGCGTGCTGACTGCGTTTGGCTCGGATGTCGCCCTGGCGGCTGTCGCCAAACAACAGCCCACCGATACGGTCGCTGTTGTGATTGGCGATCCACGCCACCACGCTGGCGACCTGCGCGGCGAACACGGATTTGAAACAGAGGCGGCTGCCGAAAAACATGGGCGAGCGCTGATCCACCATCACAAAAATGGGCCGCTCGCGCTCTTCTTGAAACAGTTTGGTGTAGGGCGCTTGCACCCGCGCGGTGACCCGCCAGTCGATGGTGCGAATATCGTCGCCAGGCTGATAGGGACGGACCTCGGCGAACTCCATACCGCGGCCGCGATAGCGCGTGCGCACGGAGCCTTCCAGCAGAGCCTGACTGCGCTTGCGCATGGTCAGGGTGAGATCGCGGCTGAGGTGACGCAGGCGTAGCAGTTCGTCCACCGAGGTGTAAACGCCGGTCGTGTTGGCGGTGTTTTTGGAATCTGAAGGCAAAGCTTTGGAACCTGACGGTAGAGCTTTGGAACCTGAAGGCAAAGCAGCGTCGGCCATCAAAGTACCGGCACGTATTCGAGCAGTTGATCGATCACCCGATCAGGATTCTGGCCGCTGGCTTCTGCCTCGAAGCTGAGCAGCAGACGGTGACGGAAGACGTCGTGCAGCACCGCCTGAACGTCATCAGGGCTGACAAAATCCTTGCCGGCGAGCCAGGCGTGAGCGCGGGCGCAGCGGTCGAGACCTATGGTGGCCCGCGGGCTGACGCCGTATTCAATCCAGCGCGCCAGCTCGGCGTTGTACACGGAGGGCTGACGGGTGGCGGCGGTGAGTTGAACGATGTATTCCTCTACCGCTGGCGCCATATGAATGGTTAATGCCTCCTGTCGCGCGGCGAACAAGACTTCCTGGGTCACTTCCGCGGGGGGCGTCGGGCGCGCTTGGCGGGTATTGGATTCGGCGCGGGTGAGGCGCAGGATTTCCCGCTCCGCCTCCACACTCGGGTAGGACACCCGCACATGCATCAGAAAGCGGTCGAGCTGGGCTTCCGGCAGGGGATAGGTCCCTTCCTGCTCGATGGGGTTTTGCGTCGCCATCACCAGGAACAGGTTAGGCAGTTTGTAAGTGTGTTTGCCGACGCTGATCTGGCGCTCCGCCATGGCTTCCAGCAGTGCCGATTGCACTTTTGCCGGCGCCCGGTTGATTTCGTCCGCCAGCACCAGGTTGTGGAAAATCGGGCCTTTCTGGAATTCAAAGGTGCTGGTTTCCGGTCGGTAGATGTCCGTGCCGGTCACGTCCGAAGGCAATAAGTCGGGGGTGAATTGAATGCGGTGGAAATCACCCTGAATGACATCGGCCAGGGTTTTGATCGCTTTGGTCTTGGCCAGACCGGGAGCGCCTTCGACAAGAAGGTGGCCGTCGGCTATCAGCGCAATAAGCAGGCGGTCGATGAGTTGGGGTTGGCCTACGATCTGGCTATTGAGCCAATGTTGAATGGAAGAGATTGCGTCGCGTGTTGAACCCATATTGTTTTCCGTATGTCGGGTGCGGGCCCTGAGGCCGGCGCTGTATAGCTGAAAAGCTTTTTTAAATCATAAAAACAACAAGACCGCCGTAGACTGCGGTCTTGGATATCAGTTCCGGTTGCCTTGCGTAACCGAGTTTCGCCGAGCGGACGCCCTGGATTGGCGGGCAAATTGGCTATGCTTATGTAAGGGCATATTAAAGGACTTCAATAGAAGCGGGAAACCGGCGCGCCGCCCTCTAGTCACACCAAAAGGCCATAGGGCCGGTTTAGCCAGAGGAGTCTCAAACATGACAGCCAAAATCCCGGAACCCGGTGAGTCAATAAAATACCGCCTGCTCGACCAAGTACTCGAACACATAGACCGGGAGCGGGCGCAACAACCCGACCTGGAGCTCTATCGCACCTTCGTACAGATTTTCTGGATGCAGCTCAACATGGACGATTGGCAGTGGCGGAAAATTCCGGACATCGCCGGGTGCTGCTATTCACTCTGGCTCGCCCTGCGCAACGCCAGCCAGACCACCTACGTCAGAACCTTTAATCCCACCCTGGAAGAGGACGGCTGGCTGTGCAACGGCTCCGTCATCATTGTGCGGCAAAAGGACATGCCGTTTCTGGTGGATTCTCTGCGGCTGGAACTCAACCGCCGCTCAATGACCCTGCATGCGATCAAAAGCACGCTGGTGGATGTTGCGCGCAATGACGACGGCGAAGTGACCGCCCTGCAAGCCATCTCGCAGCCCCGTGATACCGCCGGCCAATGGCAGCAGGAGGCGGTGATTTTTCTCGAAGTCGCGTTGATGGCCTCGGAAGAGGAGCGCATGGAAATTCAGAGCGCCATCAAGGATGTGCTCGCCGAAGTTGCCACCGTCGTGGCCGACTATCTGCCGATGATCGAAGTGCTGCGCACGACCCGGGACCATTTGCGCTTTGCCCCTGATCAGGCGCATGCAGATGAATGCTGGGCATTTCTCGATTGGTTGGAGGATTCCCACTTCACCTTCCTCGGTATGCGCACCCTCGATCTGGCAGCTCCCGGGCAAAACCTGCAGTTGCGCGAAGATCTGGAAACGCGCCTCGGCGTTTTTCGTCGGCAACCGCCGCAAGGCGAGCCACAGGGCGCGGCGGCTTTTTATGCCGGGGCGGATTTGATCTCTTTTAGTAAATCCGCAACGCGCTCCACCGTGCACCGACGGGTGTATCCGGATTATGTGGTGGTGAAGCGTTTTTCGCCTGATGGCAAAGTCATTGGCGAGCTGCGCATCCTCGGTTTATTTACTTACGCGGTGTACAGCTTGAGTCCGCGCGCTATTCCGCTGCTGCGCCAGAAAGTGGATTACATAATGGCGCGCTCCGGCCTTGCGCCAGTCAGCCACGACGGCAAAAACATGGTGCGCGCCATTGAAAGTTTCCCCCGCGATGAACTGTTTCAGTCGGATCGGGAAACTCTGTTCCAAACCATCATGGGCGTCACGCGCATTAATGAGCGCCGGGTAGTGCGTTTATTTGTCCGCAATGATCCTTTCGGTAAATTCGTCAATTGCGTCGTGTACGTACCGCGGGATATTTACAACACGCGGGTGAGAATAAAAATCGAAAAATTAATTGGCAGTGCCATTCAATCCCAGGAATTGGATTCGACCACACATTTTTCCGAGTCGATTCTCGCGCGCGCTTATATGGTTTTCCGCCTGCCCGACGGTGTGGTGCCGCAATGCGATCCCAAATATCTGGAAGAGGGCATTATCGAAATCAGCCGGGGCTGGGACGACCGGTTCGAATCCGCGTTGATAGAAGCGTTTGGCGAAGCGCGTGGGCTGCAATATCACCGCCAGTACATGGGCGCATTCGGTGTCAGTTACCAAGAGGATTACGACGCGCGCGCAGCGGTGAAAGATATTCAGATGATCGAGTCGCTCCAGGTGGATCGCGATGTAGCCATGCTGTTTTATCACCCGGTCGGCACGCCGGATGATCGCATGCGCTTTAAAGTCATGCAGTTGAATCAGTCGCTGGAATTATCCGATGTGATTCCGGTGCTCGAACATCTAGGGCTACGGGTACTGGGAGAGCATCCGTACAAAATTCAACGCGCGGACGGCGCTACGGTATGGATGCACGACTTCAATCTGGCGCTCAGGCTGTCGGTGAAATTAGATGTGCATGCAGTCAGCAAATTATTCGAGCAGGCGTTTGCGGCGATCTGGCATCAGCAGACCGAAAATGATGCTTTTAACCGCTTGGTGCTCGGCGCGCGTTTGAGTTGGCGCGAGGTCAGCATGCTGCGCGCCTACGCCGGTTATATGAAGCAGACTGCTTTTACTTACAGTCAGGATTACATTGCCGAAACCCTGGTGAACCAATCCGATATTACCCGCAATTTGGTGGCCTTATTCAAAGCCTATTTCGATCCGCGCATTAATGCAGAGCAAAATAAACCCGAAGCGCGGGTGGAGCGCCTGCGGGAAAAAATTCTGCAAAGTCTGGATACGCTGGAAAATCTCAACGAAGACAAAATCCTGCGCCGCTATTTTGAATTGATCAACGCCACCTTGCGCACGAATTTTTATCAGAAAAATGCCGCCGCTGAAGACAAGGATTATATGTCTTTCAAATTCAGTTCGAGGGAGATCAGCAATATTCCGGAGCC
>JAEZGT010000101.1 GCA_023416875.1 Pseudomonadota bacterium | reverse complement strand
CTCTCAAGCTTTATCAGTCTCTCGGCTATGAACCCATCCGTCGCCTCCATCAATATTATGAGGATGGCCACGACGGCTTCCGCTTGGAGAAGCGCCTGCAAATCGACCGACAGATTCCCTCGCAATTGCCCTATTACACCCAGACAACTGATTTTACCTGTGGTCCGTCGTCACTTTTGATGGCGGCTAAAAGGATCAATCCCGATCAGCCGATTAGCCAGATAGAGGAATTCAATATCTGGCGCGAAGCCACCACCATTTTTATGACCACCGGCCACGGTGGCACATCACCTTACGGCTTGGCGCTCGCTGCGCAAAAACGCGGTTATAAAGCCCGTCTTTGGCTCGCCAATGAAGAACCGCCATTTCTCGATTCCGTGCGCAGCCCGAAAAAGAAAAAAATCATCGAGCTGATCCACCACGATTTCGCCCAGCAAGCAAAAGCCATCGGTCTGCCGGTTGAACCTTTCCCGAAAGATATAGAAGCGATACGCACGGCACTGCGCGCTGGCGAACAAATCATTCTGTTGATCAGCACCTATCGCATGAATCGCAGCAAAGGTCCGCACTGGATTTGGCTGGTGGACATTGACAACGACTTCGCTTACTTCAATGATCCGGAAGTGGATGAAGATGAATGGAAGACCTCGGTCGACACGGTATATGTGCCGGTGCCCGTGTCGGATTTTGCCAAGATGATTAAATACGGTCGCAACCAGTACCGTGCGGCCGTACTTATTTCAGCGGGAAATTAGAAATCAAAAATCTCGGATAAAAAGCCTTCGCGCTTTTTCTTTTTATACTGACCGCCACCGAGGCGGGGGTCGTAATCGATCGGTTGGGGAACCGGGCGCCGAGTATCCAGATTGCGGTGTTCACGCAGGGGCTGCGCCTGGAAATTGCCAGCTCGGTCGAGAATCTTGTCCAGTTCACCACGATCCAGCCAGACACCGCGACAGTGCGGGCAATAGTCAATCTCGACACCAGAGCGTTCGGACATGACGAGATCAACGGATTTGCAACTCGGGCAATGCATAACATACTCCTTAGTTCGCAGGAAAATTCTGAATGGAGCCGCACCCGATTTGAACGGCTGCGGTCCTAGTGCGGTTTTAGACCCGCACAACCCGCCGAGTTCAGTTACGCAAAAATGCTCCGCTGTTATTCCGCCAGCGCGAGCAATTCATATTGACCTTCTGGTCCCACGCGCAAAACCACTTGCATATCGTTGTGCTCGCGGCTGGTTTCCCTGTCATTAAGCAGCACCGCTGTGGTTACCGGATAGACGCCCTGCGGCATACCGACCGGCAACACAAAACTGAACTCATTCTCGAAGGCACCGCCCTTTTTGCTGGTTTCATTGACGGTTTTCACCAGCGACTTGATCACCTTTTCCGGCTCTTCGTTGTCGTGAATGGCGATCTTTTCCTGCACCAGCACCGGCCCGCCATTTTTCCCTGGCACTACTTCCACTCGCGATACCAGCAGTATGGGTTCGCCCGGCTTTACCACCTGACCGGGTTTGAGACTTGATTCGTAAGACAGCACCGCAGGATCGTCGGGCAGGTTTTTAAATTTGGATTTGTATTTTTCAACAACGACACCCTCTTCCGACACATTTTTGGTTCGGTAGTCGATCACCATGTCGTAGATGATTTTGGCCGCGATTCCCACCGCGACAATTTTGGCTGCGGACTTGATGTTCTCCTTCCGCTTGCAATCCTTTTTATTACTGGAACCTTCGCATTTATCGGTATTGGGTTTGATTTCCTTCGCCAGATCTTTCAAACCGAATCCGGTGGTCATGGTGAATGCCAGACACACTGTCGCTATAACGCCGAGGGATTTTTTCATGTTCATATCAGCTCCTTGTGAACGTGGTGATGTGGGGGTGAAACAATTTCCGTTTTACTGGATGGTGATCTGGCTTTTTATACGCTCGACAGCTTGCTGCGCCGCCGCACGCAATTCCAAAGCGGGAGGATAATCCGGCATAAATTCCAAGGCCGATTCCGAACTGGCGATAGCGCAGCTGAAATTTTTCTTCTGCAGGCACGCCTCACCTTTGGCCAAAACATTTTTAGCTTTTTGCAGATTGCTGTCGTATTCGGCACGGGCAAAGGCCACTTTTTGCACCAGGGTTTGCGCCGCTGTCGGATCAGCTCCGGTGGCCAGCGCCGCCTGCGCCTGCTGCGTAGCACAGGTGAAATCTCGCGCCGCCAGACAGTTTTCCGCACGAGCGCTCGCCTCCGCAAATAAGCGTCGCTGCCGCGCCCGCGTCTGCTGCGACTCGGCCTGAGCGTTTTGCGCCATTTGTAAAAGCTCGCGGAAATCCGCATCGTCGCGCGTGCGTAAAACCTCTTCCGCAAGCCGCGTTACACAAAGCCAGTCGAGGTTTTGTGCGCATTGCTGCGCGTCCGCCAAGGTCTTTTCCCGCGCACGCTGATTTTGCGCATCGGTCCAGCGAGTCTGCAGCGCGGCCACCTGCTGATCTGCCGCGCCCGCTTCGCGCAATTGGCGCAGCGCATCTGCGACGCAGGAGCTGTCCGCCGCTTGCAGACAAGATTCAAACTGCCCCGTGAGTTCACTCTGGCGGCGCGCGCGCAATTGCGCAGTCGCTTGCTGCATGAGTTCACCAGCGGCCGCGTGATTTGCGTCCATCTGCAACACCGCTTTGGCGCTATCGAGTGCGCAATCCGCATCGCCAGCGGCGAGACATTGCTCGCCGCGCGCATAGGTTTCCGCCACCCGCGCTTGCAGTTGATCACCCACCAATAAGCGATAGGCGATAGTCGCGCCCAGCGCGCTGAGCAAAACCGTGGCCGCCAACAAGCCTTTGATCGAACGGCGTTTTTGCGTCAGGCCTTTGTAGAAGTGCGTTACGTCCTGGGCGCGCTCGCTGCGGCGCAGCTTCAAACCGTTCTCCAGCACTTTCCATTGCTGCTTGCTGAGACTGCGCACCGGTGCCGGACGCAATTTTTCTTTTAAGGCTACATCCGCTGGTTTGCGCTGATAGGGATGCTCCCCGGTAAATAATTCGTAGGCGATGATGGCGAAGGCGTAGATGTCGTCCGCGGGATGCGGGTCTTCACCATTAATCATTTCCAAACTGGCATAGGCAGGCGTCAAAGCGCCGAGCGAGCCCGCGTCAAAATCTGCTGCGCCGCTCTGATTGGTCAGCCGTGCAATACCAAAATCCAACACCTTGGTGCTATCCGCGCAAACAAAAATATTGCCGGGCTTCAGATCACTGTGAACGATATGTTTTTGATGGGCGTAGGCCAACGCCTGGCCGATATCGCGAATAATTTTGAGCGCCTGTTCTCTTACCAATCCCTTGTTGCGGTGCTGGCGAATCACCGCTTCCAACCCCTGCCCTTGCAACAGCTCCATGGTCATATAGATGACATCACCATCGCGGTCGAAGTCGTGCACGGTGACTATGTTGGGGTGCGACAGAATATGGGAGCGGCTGGCCTCGCGCTGCAAGGTGACAAAGGCGTCCGGGTGATTGCGGAAATCGTCGTTGAGCACTTTCACCGCAACGTAGGGATTGGGATCTCTGGCTTCTACTTTGCGCAGATCTTTCGCGCGATACACGGTACCCATGCCGCCAGCGCCGAGGGTCGCTTCGAGCACAAAACGTTTATTCAGGATGATTTTGTTGGCGGCAAGGGCTTTGTCTGCCGCCTGCTTGGCCAAGGCAAAACCCTTGCTGCTGTTCTGATCGCGGATGGATTGGCGGATGCGGGTGAGCTGGCGCTCTGCGTCTAGATCGCTGTCAACCTTCCCGGTCGAGGGACGCTGGATACGCGTCGCGTCCGCCGGGCGTTTTATCTGAATACGCGTGGCGGGATTCTGAGGGTCGCTAGGCGGCTGTCCCGGGCCGTTTTTCATCGATTTCGATCCTGATCACGAGTTGTTCACATCAATGTGCGACCCAGCATAAAGAGTCGCTGTCGGCCTGTCCACGACGCGGCTTTGGGCCGCGTCATCGCCATCCTTTAGTTCACAAATACCCGAGCATTGCGGAACAGCCGCAACCAGCCGCCGTCTTCACCCCACTCTGGCGGCTGCCAGGAATTGGTGACTGTGCGGTATACCCGCTCCGGATGCGGCATCATGATGGTGACCCGACCGTCGCGGCTGGTCAGGCTGGTGATGCCCGCCGGCGAGCCGTTGGGGTTGGCCGGGTACCGGGACGCCGGCTGCAGATGGTTATTCACAAAACGCATCGACACCAACCCGCTCTGGTCGCAGCGGCGGAACGCCTCATCATCGGCAAACTCGGCCCGCCCTTCACCGTGCGCCACCGCCACCGGCAGATGTGAACCCACCATCTCGCTGAACAGAACAGACGGTGATTTTTCAATGCGCACCAGTGAAACCCGGGCTTCGAACTGCTCGGACAGGTTGCGGACAAAACGCGGCCAATGATCGGCACCGGGAATCAGCGACTTCAAGTTCGACATCATCTGACAACCGTTACAAACGCCAAGACTGAAGGTGTCGCCACGATGGAAAAAGCTGGCGAAAGCATCGCGGGCCTGGGAATTGAATAAGATCGTCTTGGCCCAACCCTCCCCAGCGCCAAGTACGTCGCCGTAGGAGAAGCCGCCGCACGCGGCGACACCTTTGAAGGTGTTCAGATCAACGCGACCGCTGAGGATATCGCTCATATGCACATCCACCGCGCTGAAACCGGCGCGGGTAAACGCCGCCGCCATTTCCATCTGGCCGTTCACACCCTGCTCGCGCAGAATCGCGACCTTGGGTTTGACACCGGCGTTGATATAGGGCGCGCATATGTCTTGCGATGGATCGTAGGTGAGCTTGGCGCTCAGGCCTGGATCATCGGTGGGAATGGTTTGAAACTCCTGCACCGCACACTCGGGGTTATCGCGCAGGGACTGGATGTGGTAGCTGGTTTTGGCCCACAGCGTCTGCAGCGCCGCGCGGGTGGAGCGATAAACAACGTTGTCACCCTGGCGAACGACGAAATTCTGCTCGCTGGTAGCGCGGCCAATGACCACTACACGGGAGCAGCCAGCGTTAGCAAAGCGCGCCTGCACCTCGGCGAGATCCGCCGCGCGCACTTGCAGCACTGCGCCCAACTCTTCGTTAAACAGCGCCGCCAGTGCATCGCCACCAATCACATTGAGATCCACGTCGACGCCGCAGCGACCGGCAAAGCTCATTTCCGCCAAAGTCGCCAAGAGGCCACCGTCGCTGCGGTCGTGGTAAGCCAGCACAGCGCCGGCTTCAAGGTTGGCTTGCATGCCGTCAAACAGCCCCTGCAGCTGGCTCGGGTCGTCCACGTCCGGCGTGTCGCTGCCCATTTGCTTGCAAGTTTGCGCCAGGATGGACGCTCCCAGGCGCTGGCGCCCGTTGGCGACATCCACCAGCAGCAGAACCGTCTCACCCGCGTCGGTGCGCAGTTGCGGCGTTACGGTTTTGCGCACATCCAGCACCGGCGCAAACGCGGAAATGATCAGAGAGAGCGGCGCGGTGACGGCCAGGGTCTTGCCGTCCTTTTGCCACTGGGTGCGCATGGACATGGAGTCCTTGCCCACCGGGATGGTCATGCCGAGTTTCGGACACAGATCCATACCGACCGCTTCCACGGTGCGGAACAATTTTTCGTCTTCGCCAGGGTGGCCGGCGGCGCACATCCAGTTGGCGGAGAGCTTTACATCGCGCAATTGGCCGATGCGGGTAGCCGCGATATTGGTGATGGCCTCACCAATGGCCATACGCCCAGACGCTGGGGCGTCGAGCAGTGCCGCTGGTGTGCGCTCGCCCATGCTCATGACTTCACCGGT
>JAEZGT010000112.1 GCA_023416875.1 Pseudomonadota bacterium | reverse complement strand
GGACCACATATTCGCCACGGTGGTTACCCCATGGGCGAGGTACAAATTAAACATGGCTTCGGGATTCCATCGGGTATGCACATGCATATCCGCCAGCCCCGGCATTAGAAAGCGAGACTTGCCATCGACGCGCTGCCCCGCATTAATCTGCTGTGCGTTCGCTTGATCCAAAATAGCGACAATCACACCGTCTTTGACCGCAACAGCTTGGTTTTCCAACACGATATTCCGGCCCATGGGAATCACGTTGACATTTTCAAATACGTAATCGGCTTCGATAGCCGATTTTTCCACATGCACACACCCCGCTAACAACAAGAAAACAAGGGTAAAAAAACCTCGTTGCATCAAAACTCTTCTCCAACGGTCAAATCGATGCGCTTAAGCATAGTACGTTGTCTGTTTATCATCCGAATTCATCCGGGCATTTTCAACACAAACCCATTCACATCCGCATCGCGCACCGCCTCGCGCAAGCTCTGCAAAACTTCCTGCATAACCTCATGAGTGTGAGGATAGGCGTAGGTGAGAAAAACCGGATAAGTAAATTCTGGCGCACCGTCTACGCGGATGAGTTCTCCGCTATTTAAATGCTGCTCCACCACGCGGGTGCGGAAATAACCGCTGCCGCCGTTTTCCAGAATATATTGCAATGCGAGGGGACCGAGGCTGATTTGTAATGCCGCGCGGGCAAAATGCGGCAGAGCGGCGTTGTGTTGTTGGCGAAAGGTTTCACCCCAATCGACAAATACGTAAGGTTCGGCGCTGTTTTTGGCGCGCACCATAATCAGTTTTTCTTCAAGTAATTGTTCCACTTGAATTCCCGGCCAATAACCGGGCTGGTGCACCAGCGCAGCAAAAATCACCCCCAATTGCAGTTTTTCCCGCAGGGTTTCCTGTTCCGCCACTTCCACGCGCACTGCGAGATCCGGCTTGTCGATGGAAAGACGGGACAGCCAACGGGTCATCAGTGGATTCCACAAACTTACGTCGCAACCGATGGTCACCATTTCGCGCCGGCCTTCGGGCAGCGGCAAATTGCGGCGGGAGGATTCCCAGGTTTGCACCAGTTGATTGGCGTAAGGCACAAAATGTTCACCATTTTCCGTTAATTGCGCGCCGCTGCGGGTGCGAATAAACAGGCGGCAACCGAGTAATCCTTCCAGATTGTGGACACGCGCTGTCACAGTGGTCTGGGTGATATGCAGGTGTTCCGCCGCAGCCATAAAACTGCCCCCGCGCACAATGGCGAGAAACGTTCGGGCGAGATCAATATCCATCGGTTATTCCGTTCACTTCATTCTTTTTGATGGCTGGCAGCAATTTATTTCATTACCTCGCCAGGAATTGCGGCGGGCATACTCCGCCGCATGAATTCGACCATGTTACTTCCCCGGAACAGCGGCATGACAGCACTCTTTTCCCCTGCGCACTGGCAGCGCGTCCAGACCGTGCTCGACAGCCTGGACGAACGCCAGGCGCTCTGGCTGAGCGGCTATCTCGCCGCCGCAAAACAGGCGGCTTCTGCACCGCCCATCACGGGCTCATCAACCGCTGTGCAAATTACGCTGGCTTATGGCAGTGAAACCGGCAACAGCGCTGAGGTGCTGCAGTCGTTAAGCCGTCTGCTGCGCGAGCAGAATATCGATCACCGTTTGGTCTCGCTGGCGGATCTAAAACCCCGCACCCTTGCCCGGCTCGACTATCTGCTGCTGGTGTGCAGCACCCACGGTGATGGCGATCCGCCGGAACCCGCCGCGCCCTTTTTTGATGCCCTACTCGCCGAGCAGGCGCCCACGCTCCCGCGTTTGAAATACGCCGTGCTGGCCCTCGGCGACAGCACCTACGAACACTTTTGCACAGCCGGACTTACCCTGGACCGCCGCTTGGCGGAGCTGGGGGCTACACGTCTGCTGGATTGTGTGCTCTGCGATGTGGACTTCCAGCGGCCAGCGGAATCCTGGGTGGATCAGGTGTCGGGATTAATTCCTCGTTCTGCAGACTCCTCCACTCCCGCTGCGCCAGTGGCCACCCCCGTCGAAACTTCCACAAGTCTGCCCAGCCGCATCAACCCGGTGGAGCTGGAGGTGCTGGAAAACATACGCCTGAGCGCGGTGGATCGCCGGGATGCCATTCATCATTTGTCCCTGCTGGCCGAAGGCGTCGATCTGCAATTGCAGCCGGGCGACGCCGTGGGCGTGTTGCCTTTTAATCCGCCGGAGCTGGTGGCGGCGGTATTGGATGCGGCGCATTTATCCGGCGATGAAGCTGTTTCGCTGGACGGCCAGGCCATGCCCCTGGTGCAGGCGCTGCGGGAAAAGCTGGATTTAACCGTGCCCGGTAAACCCTTATTGCAGCTCTTGGCCGAGCAGACCAAAAACGCCGACCTCGTCCGCTTAACAGACGATGCCAAAGCCCAGCGGGAATTTCTCCGCCAACACAGCGTGCTGGACGTACTGCGACGCTGGTCCACAACTTTGGATGCGGCGGGGCTGGTGGAGAACCTGCGCCCCTTGCAGCCGCGCCTTTACGACATTGCCAATTGGGATGAAAGCCACGACGAGCTGCATCTGACAGTGCAGTCCTATTGGTATCACCACCGCGATCAGCTTATCCCCGGTATCGCTTCCAACTATCTCACCGTCATACAGCCGGGAGAGACGGTGCGTCTCTACCCTCACCACAACAAACGCTTCCGCCTGCCGGATGACCCGCAAGTGCCGCTGATTCTGGTGGCAGCGGGCACGGGCGTCGCGCCCTATCGCGCTTTTATCCAGAGCTTTGCGGCCAGCGGTCGCAGTCACCCATGCTGGCTATTGCTGCGGGAGCGGTGTTTTGAAGAGGACTTTCTCTATCAACTGGATTGGCAAGCGGCTCTGCGGGACGGCGCTCTGTACAAGTTGACCACGGAATTTACCGACGCTGGCGAACCTCTGGCGGATGCCCTGATCCGGGAGTTGGCGGACTGGGTGGGGCGCGGGGCACATCTGTATCTGTGTGGGGAAAAGGAACCGCTGGCGGAGCTGGAAGCTAATGCCCGCGCTGGCGCCGATGAACCCTGGCAACAACTGCTGGCGGCAAAACGCCTGCACCGCAACCTGTACTGAGGAGATGGCCGTGGAATTGATCAGAACCTGTGACCTGACTCAGCCGGTGGAACAGCTGCACAGCAACGAACAACTCAAGGCGCGCAGCCGCTATCTGCGCGGCGATATTGCGGAAGGACTGGAAGTGCCTTTTACCGGCGCGGTGCCGGGGGACGACACCTTGCTGATGAAATTTCACGGCATCTATCAGCAGGACGACCGCGACAAACGCTCTGACCGCAGCCAGCGGCGGCTCGAACCCAATTATCAATTTATGGTGCGCATGCGCATTCCCGGCGGCCGCTTGACGGCGCGGCAATGGCTGCAGCTGGACGCTCTTTCCGACCGCTACGCCGAACGCGGTTTGCGCATCACCACCCGCCAGACCATCCAGTTGCACGGCGTGCGCAAGCGCCATCTGCGAGCAACTCTGCAAGCCATTCGCGATGCCGGGTTGGACACCATTGCCGCCTGCGGCGACGACAGTCGCGGTGTGGTCTGCGGTGCAGATCCGGCGCGTTCGCAAGTACATGCCCAGGTCGCCGCATTGGCCAAAGCCACCAGCGATCGGTTGATTCCGCGCACGCACGGTTACCGGGAAATCTGGTATCAGGAGCCTGCGCGGGAAAACCTGTCCCGCGATACCGAAGAGCCGGTTTACGGCGAGCTGTATCTGCCGCGCAAATTCAAAGTGGGCTATGTGATTCCGCCCATCAACGACATAGATGTGTACGGCCAGGACTTGGGTTTTATCGCCATCACTGAAGGTGACCGCCTGCTGGGATTTAACGTCTGCGTCGGCGGCGGCATGGGGCAATTGGATAACCGCGAGGACAGCTACCCGCGCCTGGCGGAGGAAATCGGCTTTATCAGCCCGGAAGAAGCGCCGGAATTTGCCGAGATTGTGATGGGCATTCAGCGGGATTTTGGCGACCGCAAAGACCGCCACCGAGCCCGCTTCAAGTACACCCTCGACCGTCTCGGCACGGCCTGGTTTATCGCCGAGTTGGAGCAGCGTCGCGGTCGGTCGCTGGAATCAGCGCGCCCGGTGAGTTTTACCCAAAACGGAGACAAGTTCGGGTGG
The DNA here is from genome assembly GCA_023416875.1 of Pseudomonadota bacterium. Taxonomy (GTDB): domain Bacteria; phylum Pseudomonadota; class Gammaproteobacteria; order Pseudomonadales; family Cellvibrionaceae; genus UBA5868. Next base: position 2,017 of record JAEZGT010000112.1, on the reverse strand, counting down.
GAGCGCGGCGGCAACGGTCGCTGGAATGCCACGCTCTATATCGAAAGCGGACGCATTCAGGGCGCGCTCAAAAGTCAGTTGCAGGCGTTTTTTTCCCAATACGGCGGCGGCGTTCGCCTGACCACCAATCAAAATCTTCAGCTGACGGATATAGGAGATTACGAGTTGCAGCAGGTGCGGTGGCGGCTACAGGATCTCGGTCTCGCGGCGCGGCTGGAACCGGACTCCCAAGCGGCTTACACCCTGAGCTGCGTCGCACTGCCCACCTGCGGCCTCGCCATGGCGGAGGCGGAGCGCTACACCCCGCGTTTTCTCCAGCGCTTCAACCAGCTCAAAGCCCGTCACGGCATAGCCGATACGCCCATGACCTTGCGCTTGTCCGGCTGCCCCAACGGCTGCGCCCGGCCCTATATCGCGGAAATCGCTCTGACCGGCCGCGCCCCCGGTCTTTACAACCTCTATCTCGGCGGCAGTTTTCACGGCGACCGCATGGCCAAACTCTACGCCAGCAATCTCGATGAAACCCGCATTTTGCAGGCGCTGGATGAGCTGTTCGCCCGCTATGCCGCCGCCCGCAAACCCAGTGAGCACTTTGGCGATTTTCTGTGGAGAAGTCGCGTGCTCGCCGCCAATGATTCGCCCGTTAACTAATTTCCTACTCGTTAATTAATGTCCTATAGGTATCGCCATGTCCCACTTTTTATTTATCCAGAGCCAGGACCCTTTTACCGAGGTGGCCACCAGCCGCCAGTACCAACTCGCCGCTGAGCTCGCCAAAGCGGGTAATCAGGTGCAGGTATTGCTGGTGCAGAACGGCGTTACGCCTGCGCGCAAGGGCGCCAATTGCCCGGCGTTTGATGCGCTGTTGGCCTCCTCCGTCAGCGTATTGGCTGACGAATTCGCCCTGCGTCAGCGCGAGTTTGGAGAAAACCATCTGCGCGATGGCGTACAGCCAGCGGAGATAGGTTTGGTGGTAGATGCCATGTTGGCGGGCCACAAGGTTATCTGGAACTGATTGGAGCGCTGCTTATGAACAAGATCTCGCCTTTAAATAACACGCTAACGTTCGCTTTTATGGACCCGCCGTTTGAAAACGAGCGCACCATTACGTTCTTCCGTTTGCTGGATGCCGCCCTGGAGAAAAACGCCAATGTGCGCGTATTCGCTTACGAAGGCGCCGTGGCCCTGGCCTTTGCCCGCCAGCAACAGCACGGCAACGCGGTGCATGGCCGCGATACGGATGCAGAAAACCATCCGCTGACCAAAGACTGGATTTCCGCCCTGCAACGCAAGTCCAAAGACAAAGGGCTGACCTTTGACTGGATCAACTGCGGCCTGTGCGTGGACGAGCGCGGCGTCAACGAAGCCGTGGAAGGTTGCGGCCGCGGTGGCCCCGCCGACCTGTGGCGCTATGCCAGCGAATCCCACAACACCCTCGCCATTGGCACCCGCTGAGGTAACGACCATGAAAGTATTACAAGTCATCGATCAGGCATTTCGCACCACCGGGGAAGAGCAGGACGACACCATTCTGTGGCTCACCCAGTGCATGCGCGGCGCCGGTGCAGAATTGGAAGTATTGCTCACCGGCCACGGGGCCTATTACACCGTGCAATCCCGCACCCAGCCGGCGCTGAAATTTGGCGACTGGCAACAGACCCAACCCGCCGATATCACTCAGGACATAGGCCGCCTGCGCGAAAAAGGTGTGCCGGTTTATGTGGAGCGGGAAGCGCTGCAAGAGCGCGGACTTTTTGGCTTGCCGGTGCTGCCGGGCGTCGAAGTCATCAGCCGGGATGCGGTGGTAAAACTCTACGAAAACGCCGACCAGATCTGGCATTGGTGAACCATGAAACCGCGCATCCATATCAAACGCGTTTACGACCCGCCCGCCAAGGACGATGGGCTTCGCGTGCTGGTGGATCGCGTTTGGCCGCGCGGTAAAAAGAAAGAGGAATTGCACCTGGATGATTGGTGGAAAGAGCTGGCCCCCAGCACCGAGTTGCGCAAATGGTTC
>JAEZGT010000330.1 GCA_023416875.1 Pseudomonadota bacterium | reverse complement strand
CCACCCGGCTGTGTGGAATAAACGACTCGGGTTTGAACTGCCAGAGCAGGGAGTCGAGCGCGTCGGCAGTTGTACTGTCTGGAGCCAGCAGAACCGCATTGCAGTTCTGCAACCAAGCTTTTTCCAGCAAGCGTACGGCGAATTGCAGCCGGTCTTGAACAGACGTCGACTGCAGAACATAAAAGTCGATGCGCACGCTCTTAACCGTTGTTGTAGGCGCCGAGCAGATATTGCAACAACAGCCCTACCGGACGTCCGGTGGCGCCCTTGGTGCCGCCGCCCAACCACGCGGTGCCGGCGATATCCAAATGCGCCCACTTATAGTTTTTGGTGTAGCGCGATAGGAAACACGCCGCGGTAATAGAGCCGCCTTCGCGCCCGCCGACGTTGGCCATATCAGCAAAGTTGCTGTCGAGTGCTTTTTGGTAGTCGTCCCACAAGGGCATCTGCCAAGCTCGGTCCTGGGCTGCCTGACCCGCCGCCACAAGTTCATCGGCAAGTGCCTGGTCGTTGGCGTAGAGACCGGAGGCGTGATTGCCGAGGGCGATCACGCAAGCGCCAGTGAGGGTGGCAATATCAATAACCGCTTTTGGCTTAAAGCGCTCGGCGTAAGTTAAGGCGTCACACAACACTAAACGCCCCTCGGCGTCGGTGTTGAGAATTTCGATGGTTTGACCGGACATGGAGGTGACCACATCGCCGGGTTTGGTGGCCTTGCCGCTCGGCATGTTCTCCGTGGCCACAATAATGCCTACCACGTTTTGTTTTGGCTGCAGCAGCGTCAGGGTGGTCATCACGCCCAGCACGCTGGCGGCGCCGCACATATCGAATTTCATTTCGTCCATCGCCGGGCCGGGTTTGATGCTGATACCGCCGGTATCGAACGTGATGCCTTTGCCTACCAGCACCACGGGCGCAGCGTTCGCTGCGCCGCCGCGATACTGCATTACGATAAATTTCGCGGGCTGATCCGAGCCGGCAGCTACCGACATAAATGCGCCCATGCCGAGCTTCGCAATTTGTTTTTCTTCGAGGACAGTGACAGACAATTTGCCGCCAGCCAGCGCCTTGGCGCGCTCGGCGAGGTAGGTGGGGGTGCAAATATTTCCGGGTAGATTGCCCAGGTGACGCGCGGTGTTAATGCCTTCGCCGATCGCTTTACCGCGCTGCAGACCGCTGCGCCAAGCCGCATCCAATTTATCGGTGCTGTGCAGGGTGAGTTTGCTTAACGCTGGCGTGCTGACGTTCTGTGTTTTGGTTTCGGTATAGGTATACAAACCGGTTTCGAAGGCTTCCGCGATCAGCGTGGCAAAAATGCCGGCGTCTACATCGGATTGATTTTCCACCGACCAGATTGCGTTCTTAATGGACTTGCCTTTAAGCGCCTTAGCGATGGATTGAGCGCTACTTTTGATGTCCTGTGCGGTGAACTTGTTTCGGGTGCTGCCTGTGCACACAACCAGAATCCGCTTGAACGCCGCCTCAGCGGGCGGCATTACCCAACTGCAATTTCCAACTTTGGTGGGCGATTCGCCGAGATCCTGCAGGCGGGAAATCAATTGGTATTTTTCATCGAGTATTTGTGCTGCTGCGGACAAACTTTTATCCGCATAAACCTGCACGATCAGGCAATCTGTACGCAGAGTGTCCAGTTGACCGGCTTTGACCAAAAAATCCATACCTAAACCCCGATGAATGATGGAAAGGAAAACGAAGAGTCTTCATATAGTGGCCCTTGATAGGGATTATTTCAATGATGACTCGGGATGCGGGTGGTGTTGGTGCAGGCTATAATGCGCGCAACTCGAGTTTCAGAACTTTCACTGCGACTGCGGTCTCACACCAGTCATCACAATAAGCCTTTCTAATGTGATTATTTTTCGTTATCTCGCCAAAGAAGTTCTCGCCAGCATGTTGGCGGTCAGTGCGGTGTTGTTGCTGATCATCATGAGTGGGCGTTTCGTTCGTTATCTCGCCGATGCCGCCGCTGGCAAATTGGATGCGGAGGTGCTGCTCACATTGATGGGTTACCGCTTGCCTTCGTTTCTTGAGTTGATTTTGCCGCTGGGTTTTTTTATCGGCATATTGCTCGCTTACGGGCGTCTATACGTCGACAGTGAAATGACCGTCCTGTCAGCTTGCGGGATGAGCGAGCGGCGCTTGGTCGGATTTACACTGCTCACTGGCGTTGGTGTTGCAACCCTTGTCGCGCTGCTTAGTCTTTACGTCAGTCCAATGGGCGTGAAAGCGGCCGAGGATTTGTTTGTCGAGCAGCGCAACCGCACCGAATTTGAAACTCTGAAGCCAGCGCGTTTTCACAAGTTGAGCAGTCGCGACGGCGTGTCCTATGCGCAGAGCCTAAGTCCCGACAAAAAACAACTGCAGGAAGTTTTTCTCGCCGGCACCGCTGAAACCAGTGATCAATTATCGGTATTGACCGCAGCGACGGGCGAAACTGTCCTCAATCCCGTCAGCGGCAAACGTTATCTGGTATTGGAGCGCGGGCAGCAGTATCGCGGCCAGCCCGGCGATGCAGATTACGAAGTCATTACTTTCAGCCGCTATTCACAACATATTCCCGAGCCGGAATTCGAAGCGCGGCCCAAAAAAGCAACTGACGGCCAATCGACTAAAGCGCTCTGGCAAGCGGACTCCAGGGAGGCCAACGCTGCATTGCAATGGCGATTCTCGCTGCCGGTTCTGGTGCTTGTGGTGGCACTTTTAGCGGTTCCTCTCAGCCGCACGCAGCCGCGCAAAGGTCGCTATGTGAAAATGATTCCGGCAATTCTGCTCTACATTATTTATCTGGTCATGAGCAACGGCGCGCGCGGTTTGATGGAAGGTGGCAATGCCCCTGTGCCTTTCCTGTTGTGGTGGGTCCATGGAGGCTTTTTGCTGCTTGCATTGGGTTTATTGCTGATGCCTTATTTAGGGCGGTCGCGCCGATGATGGGAGTGGCTGCATGAAAAAAATCAAAAGGTATATCGGTCGTTCCGTTGCCGGCGCCATTGCGGTGGTGTTGTTGGTGATTGTGGCATTGGACTTTATTTCGGAACTGGTGGACCAGAGCAGCAAAATCGAAGGCAATTTCACGTTCATGGAAGTGATTGTGTACGCCCTCTTGTCTATTCCGTCGAGTGTCTATGACTACCTGCCCCTGGCGTCCCTGGTGGGATGTCTTATCGGCCTCGGCCTGCTCGCCAATACCAGTGAATTGACCGTCATCCGCGCCGCTGGCGTTTCCGTCGCCCAGATTATTTGGACCGTGATGAGGCCGATTTTAATTTTTATCGCAATCGGAATTTTTTTAGGCGAATTCGTTACACCGACGACTGATCAATACGCAGAGAGCCGCAAAGCGATCACGCTCGGGCATGAATCGGCGTTGCAAGGACAGCGGGGGGTGTGGAACCGGGAAGGCAATGAGTTTATGCATTTCAGTGCGGTGTTGCCCAATGGCAAATTGTTTGGGGTTACCCGCTTGCAGTTTGACGATGCGGGCAAATTGCTGAGCAGCACTTACGTGGAATCGGCGATTTTTCAGGAGGATTATTGGTTCGAACGCAACGGTATGAAAACGGTGTTGCACGACGATCATGTGACCACTGAATTTTTCACCACCAACAGTTGGCGCTCGGAATTGTCACCGCGCCTGCTCGACGTGTTGGTACTGGCGGCGGATGACCTGCCGATGAAACGATTGTTTTCCTATGCGGATTACCTCGAACGCCAGGGGCAGGACGCTCGTGAATATCGCCTCGCATTTTGGCAAAAAGCCCTACAACCGCTCGCCACAGCAAGCTTGGTCATGATTGCGATCAGCTTCATCTTTGGACCACTGCGGCAGGTGACCATGGGCTTTCGCATTTTCACGGGGGTGATCGTCGGAATTGTTTTTCGCACCACTCAGGATCTGCTGGGGCCAAGCAGTTTGATTTTTGGATTTTCGCCATTTGTGGCGGTGATCATTCCGATCTTGCTGTGCGCGGCAATAGGTTGGTTGCTATTGCGCCGATCAGTTTAGAGCTGCTATTTCTCCTTCGTAATAAGCACGACATTGGTGCCGGACATCCTGTCCTGCAGGCAGCGTCCTTTTTTATCAATCCATCCGTACCAGTAGCCTATTCCGGCAGGCAGTATCACCAGTGGTGCGACCAGTGCCCGTAATACGCATAGACGCCAATGTGGAGTCCGCAGATGTTCCAGGTCCTCAACCAGCTTTAGCCGCCATGTCCGCATGCCGATGGTCTGCCCTGATTTTTGCCAAAACCAGATATAAAAAAATGCGAGAGTCAGGATCCATCCCACAGTAAAACTCCAGTGATGGAACATGGGCTGGTAATCAGAGGTGTGCTGACCGAAGAGTGCGCCCACGAAAGTGAAAAGAGCACCATACAAAAAACTCAGTGCCAGCAGGATAAAGCTGTCATATAACAACGCGGCGAGGCGCCGCCAGATGGGAGCGAAAGTTTGCATGAATTAGGATAGGACGCAAAAACGGGAATTCTGCGGAGTCGCTTCCCGCGCGTCAATGGCTGTGTTCCAGAAGCGGCTGGCTTGCCAATTATTTATTCTATTGACCTCGCTTTGCTGATACGGGCATAGAGTTCCTGCAAAGCTTTCGCGTCACCTTCATATCCGGCCAAACGAATTTCATAGGTGTCACCGTCGTCGGTATGGCGGATTTTTCCGATTTGATGACTGACTTCCGGCAGAACCCAAATCCTGGTGGCGCGTCCGTCTTGCTCATCCTTACGCTCGACGAGTTTGGCTTGAAAGGATTTTTTGCCGATTTCCAACGTTTCTTCCGGTAATGTCGCGAAGGTATAGGTTTCGATGCGTTTTCGCTTAATGAATTTATACGACTGCCGCTCGCGATTTTGCGCCAGATCCGCCTGCATCACCAATTGATAAAGCGCTGGATCGAGCAAGCCATTTTCAAGTTTGTGGGTGGTGTCATTTTGTGGTCGGTCGCTGCGGGAGTAATGTGCAGTGCCTGCGTCCCAGTCAAAAGCAATTTTTTCGACCGTATTGCGGCCGAATAAACGGCGTTCATAAACGTAGGAGAGCGGGCGTATCTGCTCGTCCTTGAACTCGAATTCGCTGAATTCACGCACAGACGCAAATAGATTTTTCGCCTCCGAACTCAATTGATAACGGTCGGTGGATGTTTGTTTTAGCGTGCGCACCATATCCGCCTTCCAACCGGAGATATTGCCTTTATAAAGACCGCGCGCCAGGGTTGTTTCTGCCAGCGCAAGGCTGCAGAAGGATTGAATAACAAAATAGGCAAGCAGAAGGACGAACCGGTTCAGCCATTTTGAGGAAGAGGACATAGTGCACTCCACAACCATGGATTTATAGGCGAATTTTTGATCCCGGCACCTGCCTGACGGACCATTTCCATATCACTGAGAATACAGAGTTCGGCTGAAGTTCTGCTGAATAAAAAAGGGGAGCCGCTGGCTCCCCTTTTTGCTGCACCTGTGACCAAATAATCAGCTATTGGCTTTCATAATGGTCAAGGTGGTGTCAAGCATACGGTTGGAGAAGCCCCACTCGTTGTCGTACCAAGCCAAGACTTTAACCATATTGCCGCCGATAACGCGTGTCTGGGTGGAATCGAACACACTGGATGCAGAGCAGTGGTTGAAGTCCACGGAAACCAGCGGCTGGGTGTTGACTTGCATTACACCTTCGAAACGGGTTTTGGCCGCAGTGGTAACGATCTCATTGATCTCCGCAACGGTAGTGTTGCGTGGCGCTTGGAAAGTCAGATCCAGCAGGGAAACGTTGATGGTCGGAACGCGAATAGCGAGGCCGTCCAGCTTGCCAGCCAGTTCGGGGATAACCAAGCCAATCGCAGAGGCCGCGCCGGTTTTGGTGGGGATAAGTGAATGGGCCGCAGCACGGGCACGGTACATATCCTTGTGGTAGGCGTCGGTGATGTTCTGATCGTTGGTGTAGGAGTGCACGGTGTTGGCCAAACCAGACACTATGCCGATGCCTTCGTGCAGAGCCGCAGCCAGCGGGGCCAAGCAGTTAGTGGTGCAGGAAGCATTGGATAATACTTTGTGTTCAGAGGTGATTTTGTTGTGGTTCACGCCGTATACAACGGTCAAATCTACGTCTGTGCCGGGAGCGGAGATCAGTACATTTTTCGCGCCTGCTTCCAGGTGCGCCGCAGCCTTGTCGCGCGCGGTGAACAAGCCGGTACATTCAAAGACGATGTCCACGCCCAATTCGCCCCAGGGCAATGCAGCCGGGTTGCGCTCAGCAATGATTTTGATATTGTGACCAGCGACCGTGATGGATTCGTTGTCAGCAGACACGTCAAAACCGAAACGGCCATGG
>JAEZGT010000312.1 GCA_023416875.1 Pseudomonadota bacterium | reverse complement strand
GAGCTCGGTTCAAGATAGCCACACATCATTTTCATGATGGTGGTCTTACCGGCCCCATTGGGACCCAATAGGCCGATAACTTCGCCCTGTGAAATGGTGAAACTCACATCCCGGACAGCGTGGAGGCTGCCGTAGGTGCGGTTCAGACGCTCAACTGTGATCACGAGGAAAACCTCCTTTGCATCAGAAAAGAAGTGGCGCGCTGCGCGCAAGTTAGGGGTGAAAAGTAATCAGGGAATCCGGGTGCAGGAATGATCGCAGGCAAAACACGGTGGCAGCGCCGAATGACGGTAGAACGGCTCAAGCATGCGCGGCTGTCCACGGTTTTACCCCCGTTATTATCAAGGTGATGATGATCGCCATGCAGATCTTCGTGCTCTGCTCTGGCGGCTATTAACGAATGAAATCAAGGCGTCACCAGCATTCCGGCGGACGTAACGGCGCTTATAGATTGGGATGGGTTGGCAAAGTTTCAAGCGCAGTCAGTGCGGCCTGGCGCACAACAATCAACTGTGATTCAGGTCGGTTTTCCCGAGCTTTGGGGTTTCCGAGGGCTTCCGCATCTTTAGCGCAATCTGCAACTCATATCACAACTTGATGCGAACTAATTGGCCGGGTTAAGCGGCAACAGCGCACATTAACGTCCTTGCGTAAGCGTTTGTGCTTCTCATAAAATCCGACCACTCGCGATTCTGGATATTCAGTGGTTGTTTGCAGAATCGAGCCCTCACAGCGTGCCCGACCCGCAAACAACAACAAAACAGGCGGCGACCTTGAAGACCATAATTTTGAATAACTGGATCAGTACTGACATGCGCGGAATGCGCAGCTATGTCTCGTCCTACACGCTGCGCTGCAATAACGCTGAGTTTTTCACGATCCATCTCAATCGCCAACAAGGCTTTTATCAGATCTCCGAATTTCTCTCCCCCAACGACTCCAAACAGAATTTTATTATTGAGCAAATCAATAGCGGCGGTGCACCCAAAATTGCCGCTTTTGATAAAGACTCCGGCACTATGCTCGGCGCACTTATGGGCAATACGCTGCTAGACGCGAACGATGCGCCCATATTGCATATCAAGCCGGTGGCCGCTCTTAGCACAGAATTAGGCTACCCATTGGATCAAGTCAATCCGGAGGATTTTGCGGGAGTCACTCACGAACAAAACACAATCGCCGCGATTTTTTCCCGCCTGCCCCTTCGCGATAACCAGGATGGCATAGTGGCGCGCGTGCGCAGCTGGACCCAGCGTTTCAGCAACGCACCTATAGACGTGTTTGAAGTGCAAATAAAAGAGGAAGTCTGCGACCAGCGCTTGTTTTGCGCTGTAGCGGTGATTATGCACAACCGTGGCGGTCTGCATCTCAAATAAAATTGGGGATAAAAAAAAGGAGCCGAAGCTCCCTTTCGTTAACCTGTTCCGCCATGCCGACCGACGGATCCCTTCAGCCCGTAAAACGCAATATAGGCGTAACAGATAATCGGCAGGAAAAACGCCATTTGAATCCCGATGGTGTCCGCCAGAAAACCTTGCACCACCGGAATCAACGCGCCGCCGACAATCGCCATACACAAAATCCCTGAACCCTGGCTGGTATGCGCACCCAGCCCGCGCAATGCGAGGCTGAAAATGGTCGGGAACATGATGGAATTGCACAAGCCCACGGCTAATATCGCCCACATGGCAACCTTACCGGATCCCAACATAGCCACGGCAATCAAGACACAAGCGCCGACCGCATTGAACGCAAGCGCAACACCACCGGAAATCTTCCGCATCGCCGCTGCGCCGATAAAACGACCCACCATCGCGGCGCCCCAATAGTAGGCGACATACTTCGCAGCTTCGGCTTCGCTCATATTGCCAATAGCCGGCTCACTGATGAAATTGACCAGAAAACTGCCAATTGCCACTTCCGCGCCCACGTAAACAAAAATACCCACAGCACCCAACACCAGGTGCGGATAGGCCCAAGCGGAAGAACCAAGATCGCCAGGATGAACCGGGATTTCATCATCCACCACCCGCGGCAACTTCAACATGGCAAAAATACCGGCCAGTACGATCAAGGCGCCGGCAAGCATCAAATACGGACCTTGCACAGACTGCGCCTCGTACGCCTTCACTTCGTCAGGGCTCATTCCCACTGTGGCGCCAGCCAATATCAGCACTGAGCCAAATACCGGTGCGATGGTGGTGCCGAGAGAGTTAAAAGCTTGAGTCAGGGTTAAGCGGCTGGGCGCGGTGCGAGACTCACCAAGGATAGTGACATAGGGATTGGCGGATACCTGCAGAATGGTGATGCCAGCGGCGAGCACAAATAGTGCCGCGAGAAAGATTTCATAGACGCGCATTTGCGCGGCGGGATAAAACATCAGGCAGCCCACCGCGGCAATTGCCAAACCTATAACGATGCCGGATTTATACCCGACTTTTTTCACCAAAATGCCTGCTGGCATAGACACAATAAAATAAGCGCCGAAAAAGCAGAATTGCACGAGCATGGCCCGAGCGTAGGTCAGATCAAAAACGTTTTTCAGGTGGGGAATCAAAATATCGTTCAAACAGGTTAGAAAGCCCCACATAAAAAACAACGATGTCAGCCATACCAGCGACATAGTGTAATTCTGCGTCCCCAAACCCTCTGCGGCAGAGCGACTGCCAGCTCCAGACATTCCAGACATAAAAACCTCTTTCTTATTTAACGGCCGCCGCACGGACGGGTATGTTCGCGGATGCTTGGGCGCGGAAGACCGGCATCGTTATTAGTGTGTACTCGCAGCTCAGCCGCCAGCCCGATTGGGCGGCGAGGCGCGGCTATTATG
>JAEZGT010000106.1 GCA_023416875.1 Pseudomonadota bacterium | reverse complement strand
CGAGACGCACGCGATGGCGCGCGGCGGTTCATCACTTTGGAAACCGGCATGGAATCCTCGCAGAAAAAGGCGTCGTTCAATAATTCCTTGATGCAATCCTGCTCGCTGACAAATCCCACCACGTGGCTCGCATCATCGACTATGGGAGCGCCGATGATTTTCGCGGTGACCATGGTCTCGACGGCTTTGCGGATGGGCGTGTTGAAGTGAATTGCGTGGGGATTGGGATCCATAAAATCCCGAATCAGAATCGAGGGCATAACAGTCTCCTCTCAACAAACAAAAAGGCCGTAGCGAGAACGCGACCGGACTTTTTAAGTTTAGTGGGGAGGAGGGGGAATAAAAGCGAGCGGTAAGTTCTTATCGGCGCTAGAGACGCTCTTGTTTAGAGCGCCTTCGCATAAGGTTTCAGGTGGAGGTTTTGCAGAGCGCCAGATAAGCCTTCACCGTTGCCGTCAGCCCCATATGCAGCGCATCCACGGTCAGCGCGTGGCCGATGGAAACTTCCTGCAATCCCGGCAGGTTGCGGAAGAGGGTCATATTGTCCAGATTCAGATCGTGGCCCGCGTTGATGCCGAGACCGAGTTCCAACGCGATATTCGCCGCGTCCACGTAGCGTTTATAGAGCTCATCAAGATTCGGAGCCTGTTGCGCAAACGCTTCCGCAAATGGGCCGGTATACAGCTCAATTCGATCCGCACCCAGCTGCTGCGCCAAACGGATCTGTTCGAGATCCGGGTCCATAAACAGGCTCACCCGCACGCCCCAGTCTTGCAGCTGGCGGATGATGGGCTGCAGGCGGCCGCCGTCGGCGCGCAGGTCGAAACCGTGGTCCGACGTGAGCTGCTGTTGCGAGTCGGGCACCAACGTGCACTGGTGCGGACGGCTGCTTTCCACCAGCGCGAGCAACCCTGGGTAGCTGCCAAAATGAGGGGCGAAGGGATTGCCTTCGATATTGAATTCGGTCCCTGGAAACTCTCGCACCAACATCGCCAAAGGGGCGACATCGCTGGCGCGGATATGACGTTGGTCGGGGCGCGGATGTACGGTCAAGCCGTGGGCGCCTGCCTCGAGACAGGTGCGTCCGTGGGCGATTACATCGGGATAATTACCGGTGCGGGAATTGCGAATCAGCGCGATTTTGTTGAGGTTGACCGACAGCGCGATGCTCATGTTGTGGTTACTGCTCCTTGACTGGTGCCGGTTCTGCCGAGTTGGCGGCGGGCGGTTCTATCGCCATTTTCTGCTCATTTTCCGGGTGGTAGCGATAGGCGCGCTCGATCACGATGGGCGTATTGGGCGCGTTCTCGAACACACCCTGGTGATCGCCTTGTGGCTGTTTCGCCATGGCATCAATCACTTCAAGACCGCTCACGAGTTTGCCGAACACCGCATAACCCGACTGCATAGGGCGGTAGTCGAGCTGGGAGTTGTCTTTGAGGTTGATGAAAAACTGCGAGGTGGCGCTGTTGGGATCATTGGTGCGCGCCATGGACAGGGTGCCGCGCAAATTGCGCAAACCATTGTTGGACTCATTGGCAATCGGGGCTTGGGTGTTTTTGCGTTGATACTCCTGATCGAAACCACCGCCTTGAACCACAAACCCCGGAACCACGCGGTGAAAAATCACGCCGTTGTAAAAGCCGCTGTCTACGTAGTGAAGAAAATTATCCACAGTGACCGGCGCCCGTTCGGGATAAAGCGCAATTTTTAGATCACCAAGCGTGGTTTGAAACACTACCTGAGGCGTTTCAGGCGGAGCTTTGCCGTTGGCGTTTTGCTCGGATTTTCCTGTGGAATTCTCCGCGCTCGCATTAAAAACCGCGAGCGTCAACAAACAGGTCAAAAGCAGATGCAGGGATTTACGCATGTTGTGCTCCGTTGTTAAAAAATTTAGTTGACCCAGTCAGAGTGGCGTTTCTGCCGCATGAATACCGGCAAAATCAGCATCAAAAACATACCGAACACCACCAGCCCCGCGCCGAACATCCACTGGTTGATGGTTTTATTGGATTTCAGCCGGTCGTTCTCGGCGCGGACAGCGTCAAATTCCGTCTGCACCAGATCGTGTTTCGCCAGCAGATCCTGATAACGCTGGTTAAGATTGATCGAGTCCGCAGACAAAGCGCGTATTTTGCGCAACTCTTCGGCGTATTGCTCGCTCTCTTTGGCCTGACTATCGGCGGTCTGCGCCAATGAGTTGTGTTCGGCGCGCAATTTTTTCAGCTCGGCCTCCAAGTCCTCAGCTCGCTTCGTCGCTGCGGCGAGTTTGGTCTGCGCTGCGGTGAGCTGCATGCGCGCCGGTTGTTCGCGCAGCAGATATTGCGTTGGGATCCAACCGTCCAAACCGCCTTCGGTGCGGATATTCACCCATTCACCGTCGCTCGACTCACCCAATAATGTCATTTGCGTGCCGCTGCGTATGCCCTGATGCACGATGCGGTATTGCGATCCGGCACCGCTGCGCACAGGCACGAAAAAAACATCGGAAATGTAAACGGTCTGCGCCATCGCGCCAGAGGCGAAAACCCAAAGACCAACCAGCAAAAGAACATAACGGATCATGAAAATTTCCAACAAAAAATAAAAATTAAAAATCAGGGCAATACAGGTTTGAAGGGTTTTACGATGACTTTCTGGTAAACCCCAGCGCTGACGTAGGGATCGCTGTCCGCCCAGGCGCGGGCTTCGTCCAGGGAAGCAAATTGTGCGACCACCAGGCTTCCGGTAAAACCGGCATCGCCCGGATTTTCCGCATCAATTGCCGGGTGAGGCCCGGCGAGTAGCAGACGGTTCTCCTGCTTGAGTGCCTCCAGGCGCGCCAAATGCTGCGGGCGCGCCTGTTGGCGCAATGGCAAGCTGTTGGGCACATCTTCGCTGATGACGGCGTAATACATAAGAAAATCCTCTGCCCGCGAGCGGACAGTTAACAGAACGTTGAACCTTTGGAAACCCGCGCGTTAGGAATTCTGCTCGGGATTGTTGATGATTTCCTCCCAGTGTAAATGGGTCAGACGCGTGATACTGCGAAAGAGGTAAAAAAGCGCGCCCATAAATACAATCATTGAGGGAATCGTGATGACTGGAAAGCTGAGCGCGGTCATGGTGCCGAGCTCCGCATTGTACTCTTCCGTGCCCGGGGGGCTCACCAGAACCATTTTGGCGAGTATGTAATTCAGCGCAGAAGAAAGGAAAAATGATGCAGCCAGCATATAAGTGGCATTGGTCAGCGTTTTTTCAAAGGCGCCCACATTGTTGTAGTGCTCGAGTGCCCGGTGCACCTTGCCGACCTGCATGACTTTCTCGTTGTAGAGAAACGTGCGCACCAAGGGGTAAGGCGTATAAATGGACAGTAAGGTCGCGAGACCGAGCAGACCCGGAATAGTCGCTTCTTTAATGGCCATATATTCCGGTGGCAATTTCAGCAGGCTGATACCGCCAGTGAGCATAACGCTGACCAAGCCGATGGCGGAAAACAGGTTGATTTTGCGGGTGCGCCAGTAATCATACAGGCCGTAGCCCAAGGGAAACGCCAGCGCGACAACCAAGCCCCAGGTCGGGCCGAGGTAAGCCTCCTTGCTGCCTTTGGTCAATATCAGCGTCGGGATCACGATATTGAGGAGAATATTCACCAGCATATTTTCTTTTTCAGGTTGTTTGTGTGCTGGGGAAGGGGTGGTAGCGTCAGGGGCTTGCTTGGGTTCCATTGAACATCTCAGTCAGGGTGTATCGAAACCTGCTGCCGGTATTTGCAGATTTTGTGTCTTTTGCCGATTCTATGTACTGGGGCTAGAATGGCTGGCTCACCGGATCAGCAGAGGTTGCCTTGATATACGATTTGCATACCCATAGCAATGCCTCGGACGGGATTTTGAGCCCGGCCTCATTAGTAATGAGGGCGAGGCAGCGCGGGGTTACGCATCTGGCCCTCACAGACCACGACACGGTGCAGGGGTTGCAGAGTGCGCGAGCGCAGGCGGAGATCGAAGGTATCAATCTGATCAATGGCATTGAGTTGTCCTGTTTATGGGCGGGCCGCGGCATTCATGTGGTCGGCTTAAATGTGGATGCCAGTAGCGCCCAGTTGCTGCAGGCGATCACCGCCCAGCAGGAGGCGCGGGATGCGCGCGGGATTGAAATAGGTAAACGCCTGGAAAAAGCCGGTATCCCAGAGGCTCTGGAAGGCGCCCGGCGATTGGCAGGCGACGCTGTGCTGGGACGGCCACATTTCGCTCGCTATCTGGTGGAGCGGGGCTTTAGCAATAGCATCAACGGCGCCTTCAAACAGTATCTGGGAGCGGGCAAGCCCGGCGACATCAAGCACCGCTGGCCGGATATTGCCGATATGGTTGCGGCGATTCGCGCCGGCGGCGGCGTGGCGGTACTGGCGCACCCGGCCAAATATGAACTGACTCGCACCAAGCTACGCGAACTGGTCGCGGTCTTCAAAGAAGCCGGCGGCCAGGCGATTGAGGTGATTTCGGGCCAGCAGGCGTCGAACGAAACCGAAGCGCTGGCGCAGATTACAACTCAATTTGATCTTTATGCGTCCTGCGGCAGTGACTTCCATGTGCCGGACCAGCCCTGGCAGGAATTGGGCAGCTTTGCCCAGCTGCCGTCCAGTTGCCGGCCAGTCTGGCAGCTGTGGCATTAACAACTTTCAAAAACAAAGCAACTTCCAAAACAAAAACAGTTTTCAAAACAAAAACGATTTTCAAAACAAAGCCATAGGCATTTGAATCAAGGACTTTGTGTGGCTCAATTTTTTTCTGTTCACCCCGAAAACCCGCAACAACGTTTGATCGACCAGGCGGTGGAAATTCTGCGCCGCGGTGGTCTGATTGTGTATCCCACGGATTCGGCCTACGCCCTCGGCTGTCACATTGGTGACAAGATGGCTTTAGATCGCATCCGCGCCCTGCGCCAGTTGGACAAGCACCATAACTTCACGCTGATGTGCCGGGATCTGTCCGAACTCGCCACCTACGCCCGCGTCACTAACGCGGACTTTCGTCTGCTAAAAGCCCACACCCCCGGTCCTTACACTTTCATCCTTAACGCCACTTCCGAAGTGCCGCGCCGCCTGATGCACCCCAAGCGTCGCACCATCGGCATGCGCGTGCCCGATAACCGGATTGCGCTCGCCCTGCTCGAGCGTCTGGGCGAACCCCTAATGACCAGCTCGTTGATCATGCCTGGAGAAACCCTGCCATTGACCGACCCCTACGATATCCGCGATACCTTGGAGCATCAGGTGGAGCTGGTGATTGACGGTGGCTTCTGTGGCCTCGAGCCCACTACGGTGGTGGACCTGACAGAAGAGGTGCCACGGGTGGCGCGGGTCGGCTGCGGGCCGGTGGGAGAATTTCAATAGCCGCCGCAAAACCGAAGCCGCTATAATGCGCGGTCTTTTTGCCCGCACAGCTCTTCCAGACCGGAGGGCATAAGGCCACCTTCAATTATTCCGCGCGCCCTTGGGCCCCGCGTCTGTCGAGGAGATCGCAAGTTTGTCTGGTGTTGCTGAGCCAAATTCCGCCGCTGAAGCGCCAGAGGAACTTTCGCCCGCAGAAACCGCCGCGCCCGCGCAATCGGAAATGCCCTTTGCCATCGTCTACGGCAAGGCGTTCACCGAAATTCCAAAGGATCTGTATATCCCGCCGGATGCGCTTGAGGTCATTCTCGAAGCTTTCGAAGGCCCGCTCGATCTACTCCTGTATCTGATCCGGCGCCAAAACATCGACATCTTGGAAATCGATGTGTCGGAAATCACCGTGCAGTACGTCGCCTACGTCGAAATGATGGATGCTATGCAGTTCGAGCTGGCGGCGGAATATCTGGTGATGGCGGCCATGCTCGCGGAGATCAAGTCGCGCATGCTGTTGCCGCGCAGCAGTGCCGAGGAGGATGAAGAGGAAGAGGATCCGCGCGCAGCCTTGATCCGGCGCTTGCAGGAATACGAACGTTTCAAGCAGGCGGCGGAAGATGTGGACGCGCTGCCGCGGCAAAACCGTGATTTTTATGTGGCCAAAGCGCAGGCGCCCGACCGCAATCTCACTCGCCCCGATCCAGATGTGGATCTGCGGGAGCTGCTGGTGGCGCTGGCGGAAGTTCTGCGCCGTGCGGATATGTTCATCAGCCATCATGTAGAGAAAGAACGCCTGTCTACGCGCGAGCGTATGGGTCAGGTGCTCGACCGTTTGCGCGGCCGCCAGTTTGTCCCTTTCGTCAGTTTGTTTTCCGTGACGGAAGGCAGGTTGGGAGTAGTGGTCACGTTTCTGGCGGTGCTCGAACTGATCAAGGAATCTCTGGTGGAGATCGTCCAGTCCGAAGAGTTCGGGCCAATCCACGTGAAGGCGAGAGTTCAAGCAGAAGCCGAGGCGGAACCTGAGACCCCGGCGGATGAAGTTGAAGCACAAGATATAGAGCAACCATGAGCTACGACCCCCAATTGTTACAACGGATCGTCGAAGGCGCGCTGCTGGCCGCCGGTGAGGCATTGAGCATCGATCGCATCATGAGTCTCTTTGACGAGGCCGAAAGACCGGAGAAACAGGACGTTCTGGATGCGCTTGCGGCGCTGCGCGAAGCCTGTGCCGGGCGCGGGTTCGAGCTGGCGGAAGTGGCTAGTGGATGGCGCTTTCAGGTGGCCTCCGATCTGGCACCCTGGGTG
>JAEZGT010000098.1 GCA_023416875.1 Pseudomonadota bacterium | reverse complement strand
CGTTCATCGCGGGCGCGGATATCTGCCAGAATCGCAGCCATGTTCGGATTTTCACCGGCTTCCTGCAATTGCAACACGCGTCGGCGGGCGCGCTCCTCCGCCGAGGCGGTGAGAAAGATCTTCACGTCGGCCTGTGGAAATACCACCGTACCCATATCACGACCGTCAGCGACCAGCCCAGGTTCCTGCGCAAAAGCTCTTTGGCGATCCAACAGAGCCGCGCGCACCGGAGGATAAGCGGCCACCTTCGAGGCATTCATACCCACCTCCTCACGGCGAATCTCGTTTGTGACTTCTTCACCGGCGAGATAAATAACGGTATCCGTTTCTGTAACTTCAAAGCGTATATCCAATGCTTGAGCGACACCGGTTACTTGCTCCATATCGTCCAAGTCAGTGCCTAATTGCATCGCTGATAGCGCCGTAAGGCGGTACAAGGAGCCGCTGTCCAGCAGGTGGTAGCCGGTGCGTTGAGCAACTAGACGACAGAGAGTTCCTTTGCCTGCGCCACTAGGGCCATCGACAGTAACAATAGGCACGGATTTTTTCGGACTATTCATGAAATACTCGATTAGCAATGCCGCAAAACCAATTCAAGCGAGGGATTGAACTATGTCTCTACACACCGAAGCGGGATCTGCGGCCTGGGTAATGGGTCGGCCGATTACGAGATAGTCACTGCCCCAGCGCACAGCTTGTTTGGGAGTGACTATGCGACGCTGATCATCAGCGGGGGACCCTTCTGGTCTAATGCCCGGCGTAACCAGCACAAAATCTTTGCCGAATTGGGCCTTCATGGATTCTGCTTCCAGCGCGGAACATACGATTCCGTCCAGCCCGGCCCCCTTCACCAAGCCAGCCAGTCTCAACACTTGTTCCGCCGTCGGCGTGTTCACCCCGATCTCGCTTAACTCGTCCTGGGTCATGCTGGTCAGTACAGTAACGCCAATGACATAAGGTTTCTGAGAAAGGTTGGCAAGGGCTTCCGCTGCGGCAGCAAGCATGCGCGACCCGCCAGAGGCGTGCACATTTACCATCCACACACCAAGATCTGCCGCCGCTTTGACAGCTTTGGCGACAGTCGCTGGAATATCGTGAAATTTGAGATCGAGAAAAACATCGAAGCCGCGAGAATGCGCTGCATTCACAGCAGCCGGCCCGGTGGCCGTAAATAATTCTTTACCGATTTTTACGCGACAGAGCGATGGGTCGAGATGGTCTAGAAATCGTTCGCATTGCACCAAGGTATCAAAATCCAAGGCCACCAAAATACGAGGGCCGATTACAGGGGAACTTGGTGAAACCATGCAGAACTCCGGAGAACATCAAAACGGCCAAATGGGCGGTGGGAATTCTGACATAAAAAAGCCCGGGTTGGTCAACCCGGGCGTGATTTCAAATCCTATCAAAGATTGATGCGGTCGCGATTCTTCTCCAGAGTGGCAGGACCTATACCTTTGACCTGAAGCAGGTCGTCTACTGATTTAAATGGTCCGTTTGCCTCACGATAAGCCACGATTGCTTCGGCTTTCTTCGCACCTATTCCCGTCAGGATTTCTGCCAATGCATCCGCACTTGCGGTATTGACGTTGATCTTGTCCTCAACAACCGCTTGAACTTTGGCGGCAGGAGGAGCCTCCTGTGCGCCGGTCGGACCAGCGGCAAATACGGAAGACGCAGACCAGGAAAGTGAAACCCAGATCAGGGCGGCGATTAAACGAAGAGAAAAGTTTTTCATATTTCAAAATTCCTTTTTGCGGCGAGCGAAAGGGTCGACTCCTTTGACCCTATTTTGTGACAACATCTGCAACAACCGCGCGAACTCGGATGAATTTTCATCCTGAATCAGCCTTTCTCTCGCCGGGTGGATTAACTGCGGTGTGCGAAGCCAACCCGCACACTATATTCCCCGGCCCCATCCTGTTCCTAGCCGCTATCGCCAAATTATGTGTAAGCCTTGGCTTACAAAAATTAGCGGCTGGATTTAAGCAGGGACTGCAGATCAACCGCCTGCCAATGCGGAAAATGCTTGCGGATCAACGCATTCAATTCAAGCTCAAATACGGAAAAATCACCGGCAGGCAAATCCTGCTGTACAGCGGGATCGATCACCATACCCGCCGCCACAGTGGCATTGGTGAGACGATCAATCATGATGAAAGAACCGGTCGAGCGATTGCGTTGGTAGGGGTCGACAACCACCTTTTGCTCAAGGGCAATCTTCACCACCGCAATATCATTGAGCTGCATTTGCGCAACCTGCATATGCGCCTGAGTGTTGACATCAACGCGATAATCGATGGCAGCCACCGCACCAGATGTCACCTTGCTGGCGAACTTAAATAGATATTGTTTGCCAGTTTGCAAGGCAGTTTCATTCATCCACACCAGATGCGCCTGCAAACTTTGTGTGACAGCGGCCTCTTCACCATTTTTGATCAACATATCTCCACGACTGATGTCGATCTCGTCGGTTAACGTCAGGGTTACTGCCTGTCCGACAAAGGCTTCTTCAAGGCTGCCTTCATAAACCACAATATCTTTGACCTTACTGGTTTTACCGGATGGTAATACTTTGATTTCATCGCCGCGACGAATTACTCCGGAAGCAACCGTGCCACAAAAACCGCGAAAATCCAGATTTGGGCGGTTGACATATTGCACCGGAAAACGGAAATCGGATGTATTTTTATCACCGGCAATTTCCACCGTTTCCAGAATTTGCATCAGTGATTGCCCTTTATACCAGGGGCTGCGCTCGCTGGGATTCACTACGTTATCGCCATCCAATGCAGAAATCGGCACAAAGAAAAATTCACGCTCACCGAGATTTTTGGCAAACGCCAGATAATCTTCCTTAATCTCGTTAAAGCGTGCTTCATCAAAATCCACAAGATCCATTTTGTTGATGGCCACCACCAAATGGCGGATGCCCAACAAAGACGCGATGTAGGAGTGGCGGCGAGTTTGAGTCATCACCCCGTGGCGAGCATCAATCAAAATGATCGCAAGATCGCAGGTGGACGCCCCGGTCGCCATATTGCGGGTGTACTGCTCGTGCCCCGGAGTATCGGCAATAATAAATTTGCGTTTCGCCGTGGAGAAATAACGGTAGGCAACATCAATGGTAATTCCCTGCTCGCGCTCTGCCTGCAGACCGTCTACCAAGAGCGCAAGATCAATTTTTTCGCCGGTGGTGCCGTGCTTCGCGGAGTCGGATTTCACCGCCGCAAGCTGGTCCTCATAAATCATTTTGGAATCGTGCAACAGGCGACCTATCAGCGTGGATTTTCCGTCGTCCACAGAGCCGCACGTCAAAAACCGCAGCAATTCTTTTCTTTCGTGCTGAGCAAGATATTGGTTGATATCCGTTGCGATCAGATCCGATTGGTGAGACACGTATTAACTCCTGCAAAATCTGGGTAAGCGCGGAAAAAGCCGCATTCAGTATTGGATGCCCTTATTGGCCAGTTCTATTGGAGAGCCCAATCGGTCAGAAATAACCTTCCTGCTTTTTCTTTTCCATAGAGCCGGCGCTGTCGTGGTCAATCACTCTCCCTTGTCGCTCGGAGGTTTTGGTCAAGAGCATTTCTTGAATAATGTCCGGCAATGTTTGTGCTGTGGACTCGACGGCACCGGTCAGGGGATAACAGCCCAGGGTACGGAAGCGCACCATTTTTTCCTCCACCGCCTCACCTTCCTTCAATGGCATGCGGTCGTCATCCACCATAATCAAAACGCCGTCGCGATTAACGACGGGGCGCTTGGCGGCGAAATACAAGGGCACTATAGGAATATTTTCCAGATGGATATATTGCCAAATATCAAGCTCGGTCCAGTTCGACAAGGGGAAAACGCGGATACTTTCGCCCTTATCAACGCGATTGTTGTATAAGTTCCAAAGCTCCGGCCGCTGATTTTTCGGATCCCAGCGGTGATTGCGATCGCGAAAAGAATAAACGCGCTCTTTTGCCCGGGATTTTTCCTCGTCGCGACGCGCACCACCAAAAGCGGCATCAAAGCCATATTTATCCAAGGCCTGTTTG
>JAEZGT010000001.1 GCA_023416875.1 Pseudomonadota bacterium | reverse complement strand
ATCAAATCCTCGCGCACCAGTGGCTCGCCACCGGAAAATCCCAGTTGCACAGCCCCGAGTTTGCGCGCCTCTGTCATAACGCGTATCCAAGTGTCGGTATCGAGCTCGTCTTTGATTTGAGCGATTTCAACGGGGTTGGAACAGTAGGGGCATTGCAGCGGGCAACGATAGGTGAGTTCGGCGAGCAACCAGAAGGGTGGGGCAGTCGTGGCTTGAATTTTAGAGGGCGTCATAAATCAGCCAACGCCGCTCAAAAGCGCCCGCAAGAAATTCCAAAATATCCTGTTCCAGAGTGTCGGCCTCGGGAAATTTTCGTTGTAATTCCTCCACAATATCTTGAATGGTGGTACTGCCATCACAGCGTGACAATATCTCGCCGCCGCTGAAATTCAGCTTGATCATGCCCTCCGGATACAGCAGCACAAACGCCTGCTGCGCCTCTTCCCACTGCAAGCGAAAATGCGGATTAATGCTGGGAACCCAACCCATTTTTAATGACACTGTGTCAGTCATGGGCGGGTACCTCGCAGTTGTGATAAGGCGGAGTTTTATGCACGTAGGCCATGGTCATGGCATCGAGCATGGCCCACAAAATATCGAGTTTGAATTGCAAAATGTTAAGCGCGTGCTCCTGCTGTTCCCGGGTGACAAAATAATCCAGGGTAACGCGCAGACCGTGTTCAACATCGCGGCGAGCTTCGTTGAGCCGTCCGCGAAAATATTGGTAGCCGGAGGATTCGATCCAGGTGTAATAACTCGGCCAATTATCCAGACGGCGCTGGTGAATATCGGGCGCAAATAATTCGGTAAGGGAAGAACACGCCGCTTCCTGCCAAGTGGCGCGGCGGGCGAAATTCAAGTAAGCATCCACAGCGAAGCGCACGCCCGGCAGTAAATGACGATGGTCCAATAATTCCTCACGAGTCATACCGCAGGCTTCACCAAGGCGCAGCCAGGCTTCTATGCCACCTTCCTCACCTGCGCGACCGTCGTGATCAATAATGCGCTGCACCCACAAGCGCCGGGCGTCGCGGTCATCACAATTCGCAAGAATCGCCGCATCTTTGATGGGAATAGTCGTCTGATAATAAAAACGATTTGCCACCCAACCGCGAATTTGTTCCGGTGTACATTGGCCGCTGTTCATGGCGATATGGAACGGGTGATGAATATGGTAGTAAGCGCCTTTTGCACGCAGGCGGCGTTCAAAATCTTCGCGGGACCAAGGTTGTTTTTGCTCCGTCATTAGGAAAATTCCAGTTCCATGCCGTCGTAAGCCACTTCAATTTGGTGGCGGGCGAGTTCTGCGCGCTCCGGTGAGTCATCGTCCAGAATCGGGTTGGTGTTGTTGATGTGAATCAGAATCTTGCGCGGTTTGGAAAATTGCGTGAGCACTTCGATCATGCCCCCTGGCCCGGATTGTGGCAGATGACCCATGGCGCTGGCGGGTTTGGTACCGACGCCGGCGTGTACCATTTCATCTTCGCGCCAGAAGGTGCCGTCCACCAACAGGCAATCCGCCTCGCGCATATGCGGCAGCAGATGTTTTTCGACTACGCCCAGGCCCGGCGCATAAAAAACTCGTTTATTCGCAACCAGGTCTTCAATCACCACACCGATATTGTCCCCCGGTTGCGGATTATCGCGATGGGGCGAGTAGGGCGGCGCTTTGCTGGAGAGAGGAATAGGGGTAATGCGAAGGCCGTCGATTCCGGCAATTGCAAAAGATTGATCAAATTCGATGCGATGCCGTGTTATGCCGCCGTTCCAGGATTCCAGAATGCGAAATATCGGAAAGCCGCTGGTTAGATCGCCATAAACTGGGTCGGTGCAATAAATCTGATGGGGGCAGCCTTCGCGCAGCATCAAAAGGCCCGTAGTGTGATCGAGCTGGCTATCCATATACACAATCGCCGCAATCCCAGTGTCGCGCTTGCCCTCGCGGGGTTGAATCGCTGGAAACGCTTCCAGCTGCGCGCGAATATCCGGTGAGGTGTTAAACAGAACCCAGCGACGTTTATCCATGCTCACCGCTATGGAAGACTGGGTGCGCGGAGTGGCGCGAATGGCGCCGGTGCGCATGCGATGGCAGTTGAAACAATTGCAGTTCCACTGCGGAAAACCTCCTCCCGCAGCGGAACCTAAAATATGAATTTTCATAAGAAAATACGGCTGGCCTCCCGGCGCAGCCGCGAGCTTCAGCGGTTGCTGAAATACATAGTTACTTCAAAACCTATGCGCAGATCTTCAAAAGCTGGTTTGGTCCACATGAATAAATCCTCCGCAGAGTTGATGTTGTAGAACATACATATCCGTCAACAGGTGTGACGAAGCCCAACATCCGTGCTGATACGGCATCCGAATCCATTCTGGCGAAATAAGACAGGCGCAGCAGTGCGTTTGTTCACGTAAAGTGGCAGAAAGATAAGAAGGGGGTAAAAACCCATGTCCTATTTAGGGATATGAGCGTCCATGTGCGACGCGATTGGTGCCATGCGCCTATTCATTGGCTATGTCTGTCTAAAAATCGATTCCGTCTACGTCGCCGCCTTTAAATGGCTTGCTGATTGCGCGTAAGCAAATGGCGATGGTTTTGAATGGGATATCGATAATAAAGTCGATAATATCGATCAGCACTGAGCCATCCCCTGCGTCGCGATCGGGTTTAACGTAGTGCGCCAATATAAAACACGCGACGGCGCAGGCCATTACCACCCAACTGAAGCCATTAGCAAAAAGGTCGTACACAAGATAAAGCCCAAAGCAGAAAAATTTTGCGGCTAAAAACAAGCGAATTTCATTGATCATGGGGAAATTCGCCTAAATGGCCAATGGCGATAACAATACGTCGTTATCAGCCAAGTGGGGACAATCACTACAACAGCGGTGCTCACAATATCAGCGAGGGTGTGGTATCGCTGATACAGCATCAGCAGCACATAAGCAATAAATGAAACAAGCCAGAACACGGCTAGTTTTTTGTTGGTGACCGAAAGGAAAATCACCAAAACCAGGGACACTGCGGTATGAGTGCTGTAATCCAATCCAAACGCCGGCCACAGCCCTAGCCAGGAATCGATAAACATAAAGCCGTAGGCAACAGCCGCGAAAATCAGAATCGTCAGCAGTCTCAAAGCCGCCGTTCTCCATCGGCTTCGCATCGCCGAAATCGCGATGACAAAAACGGAATATAGCGCGAGCACGGGAATATATGCGTCTGCGATGGTATCTAGGGTTTCATAGTCGGGCATAGGTTTTATAAATGGCGAATGATTAATAAAAAGGCCGCGTTCTCTGCTTTTTTGCTAAATCTATGTGAATTCCTGGTGAGCTCCGCTCCCCTAATCTATGTTTCTTAAATACTTATCCGGATCAATAAAAAAAGCCTTTTTGAATCCTTGCGTGGAATCGTCGATGGCCCAGGGCGCAGGAAATAGGCGGAGGATGGAATAATGCAAATGAGCGGGTTTGCCTTTGGCGTTACCGCTGTCACCGACGCTGCCAATAAGTTCTCCTGAGGTGACGATATTGAACCCGGAGGTATCAATCGTTTGCAGATGCGCAAAATAATGCAGTCGCCACTTGGGTCCCAATATCAGCACCACGTTACCGCCTTTTGCCAAATTGCCTTTATACACAACGAGGCCATCGGTTGTGCTAACCAGCGGCTGACCGGGTTTGGCAAAGATATCGATGCCTTTGTGAACACCAGAGGTACCCCACGGCTCGAACCAGAAAGATTTCGGATGCCAGTCTTTCGCTGTGGCCCCAGTGACCGGAATTGTAATGCGCTCAGGAACAATGAACCCAACAATGAGCAACACGGTGATAACAAGTAGGGTTCTTCTTGCCTTCATATACAACGCCAAAAGATTTGGCACATCCTAGCGGCGATGTCATTGCTTCGGCAAATGCTGATTGATTGGATTGAGGGCGGAAAAGCTGGTGCACAAGCGAGCGCTTGTGCACCAGTCAAAAACTTATACCAACGGTGGATCGGTTTCGCGGAGGTAGAAGCGGTGGGACGCGAGGACGGATTTGAAAGCGGTGTAGCCGTTGTTCCACTGGCCATCTGAAGCAGTAATAATGGCCGAATCCAATGAGCCGTCCGGAAGCGTGGTGGGAATACCGGCTATGCTAAGCAGGTCCGTCCCTTTACCGAGTGCGAGTATGGGTTTGCAATGGCGGTATTGCAGGCGCACGAATTCCAGCGCATGGGCATCGAGGGATAATTTCCGACAGGATTCTTCGCCACCGGCAATCACCACTGCGTCGTAAAGTACTGATGGGCCGGCATCGAGAGAAATTTCGATATCCAGCTTGCCGCCGTCGGCCGTTAAAACTTTACCCAGGCGGCTGCCGACAATTCGCGGTACTGCGCTGTCCTGTAACAATGCCGTATAAATTTCCTCGACCGCATCCGCTACCACTCCATCACCCACCAATATCGCCACGTTGCGCGTTGCAATTTCGGTTACGCCGGGCCGGCTGAGCAGTGACAATGCCGGTGAGGGCTGATAGGTCGGCATGGGTTTATCGGTCGCTAATGGCAATGCCGGCGGGACATCCATACCCAGGCCCTCGGCCACTGCAGAGGCAAGGCGCATATCCACATTGGCAAGCAGCGCGAGTACCCGTTGACGCACGCCGACCACTTGGCAGCGCGTTAATTCAAAACGAAATGCGTTAATAATGTGATTTTGCTCTACTGCTGTCTGGCTGATCCAAAACAAGCGCGCTTGGGAATAATGGTCGGCGAATAATTCCGGTTTGCCACGGACTTTATCTTCTGTGGGGATGCGCTCAGGAAAACTGCGGAAACCTGTCGCGCCCGCCTGAAATGGACAGCCGCCGGCGA
>JAEZGT010000381.1 GCA_023416875.1 Pseudomonadota bacterium | reverse complement strand
ATCGGCGGTGCCACGGCCGTAGAGCATGCCGTCCACTAGGGTCGGTTCAAACGGCGGTGTGTGCCAGCGTTGTTCGGGGCCGCTCGGCACCACATCCGTATGGCCGGCAAAGGCAAGAATCGGCCCGGAATCGCCGCGCACCGCCCAGAAATTGTCCACGTCGTCAAAGCGCAGATAGTCCACCCGAAAGCCGATGGCTTCTAGGCGCTGGATCATGATGGTTTGGCAATCCGCGTCCGCCGGCGTAACGGAGGGCCGGCGGATCAGGTCCATGGTGAGCTGCAGGGTGGGGGAGATGCTCATGCTGGTGGAAGAGGCCGTCATCAGTTGTTCGCGTGCAGTTCGTTGTTGAGAGCAACCGCGCTGCGGTTGGTTTTGCACTCCACCGCGCCCGTTACCGAGTTGCGGCGGAACAATAAATCGCTTTTGCCGGCGAGATCGCGCGCCTTGACCTGCTTGACCAATTGATTCTGGTCATCCAAGAGAGCGACCTTGGTGCCAGCGGTAATATACAGGCCGGATTCCACCGTACAGCGATCGCCGAGCGGTATACCGATGCCGGCGTTGGCGCCGATCAGGCATTTTTCGCCGACGCTGATCACGATATTGCCGCCACCGGAAAGCGTGCCCATGGTGGAGCAGCCACCGCCCAGGTCGGAGCCTTCACCAATAACTACGCCAGCGGAAATACGGCCTTCCACCATGCTGGTCCCCAGAGTGCCGGCATTAAAGTTGACGAAGCCCTCGTGCATGATGGTGGTGCCTTCGCCCAAATACGCCCCAAGACGCACCCGCGCGGTATCGGCGATGCGCACGCCCTTCGGCAATACGTAGTCGGTCATTTTGGGGAATTTATCGACGCTGTCGACAGAGAGCAGCTCGCCTTTCAGGCGTGCGTCCAATTGTGCTTTCGCCAGATCGGCGAGATCGATTGCGCCTTTATTGGTCCAGGCGACATTGGGCAGTACACCGAAGATGCCATCCAGTTTGGTGCCGTGGGGTTTGACTAGACGGTGGCTGAGCAGGTGCAATTTCAGATACGCCTCAGGCACGCTTTTGGGCCCTTCGTTATTGGCCAGCAGCACTGCGACTAAAGGTTTGCGGCTGTCCTGAAAGGCGCGCACCAGATCATCCAGTTCGCCAGCTTGGCCGTGCAGGCTGCTCAACTGATCGTGGGTCAAATCCAGAACGGTGTTGCCACCTTGATAACCGACCACATCGGCGATGAGTTTGGCAGTGGTTTCGGCGGGGTTTAATAAGGGGCGCGGAAAGAAGACTTCAAGCCATTCACCTTTGCTGTTCCGGGTACCTACGCCCAGGCCGAGCGCATAAAGTGTGGTCATAGCATTACCTTTTCGTTTTTTGCTTTACAGAAATGAATGTCAGCGCCGCGGGATAACAAACCGGCGCAGGATGGGATGGGGGTGGAGCGCCGGGTTAGAGCAGCTTTTCGTATTCTTCGGGTTTGTAACCCACAAGTAGTTGTCCTTTCATTTCCACCACCGGCCGTTTGATCAGGGTGGGATTGGCCAGGACCACTGCAGCGGCGGTTTTGCCCATGGCGAGTTTTTGGTCTTTTTCGGTCAACTGTTTCCAGGTAGTGCTGCGATTGTTGATCAGAGTTTCCGCACCGACTTTGTCGAGCCATTTCTGCAACAGGTCTTTACTGAGTCCATCCACACGAAAATCGTGGAATTCGTAAGCGACTCCCCGTTCCTCAAACCAATCGCGCGCTTTTTTGACACTGTCACAATTCTTGATGCCGAATAACACTGTCTTATCTGACATACTCGCTCCTATTAACAGGTGCTGCAGGATAGCACAGGGCAATAAGTTGAAGAAAACCCTGCGGGCCGTCCTCGCGGACGGACACCCTAACAAGAGCGAGCAGATACACCCAACGAGAAACGTGCGCAGAGCTGTAGAGGATTGGCATGAGACAAACAGACAAGGCTGAGAATCTGGCGGACATCAGCGGGTTGCCGCTCGCCGAGCTAATGTCCCCGCAAGTCCTCACGGTGTATGAGGGCTGGTCGATCAAGCGGCTGGCCGGCTTTTTCGTCAAACACAATATTTCCGGCGCGCCCGTGGTTGCGTCGGATGATTCCCTGGTGGGCGTGGTGACGGAGGCGGATGTCATCCGCTTTGAGAGCAAAAGCCCCTCGGATGCGGAAATCCGCAAAATCGCCCATTTTTACCACGGGCCGAATTCCCCAGGCCTCACCCAGGCGGATATTCAGCGCCTCAAGCAACGCGCCATTGAAACCTGTACGGTGAATTCCATCATGACGCCACAAGTGCACGCTTTGGATATGTACACCAGCGCGGCAGAGGCTTGCCGGTTTATGGTGAAGCAGGATATCCGGCGTTTATTCGTCACTTCGGGGGAACGCGTCGTCGGCGTGGTGACCTCGATGGATTTTCTCCGCCGCATGGCGATTTAGGATCTATTGACAGCCAGCCAAAACAGCTTGCTTGCGCCGCTCGCTGTTTTTTGGCTCAATGCGCTGCCTCCGAATTAACGAGTCTTGCCCTTGTCCACCACCTCCCCGGTAGCCGGAAAAAAAGCCGGTCTGTTGCGCTCCAGTGCGATTGTCGGCCTGGTGACTATGCTGTCGCGGGTGCTTGGTCTGGTGCGCGATGTGGTGTTCGCCTGGTTTATCGGCGCGAGCGGCGGCGCGGATGCCTTTTTCGTCGCCTTCAAAATCCCAAACTTCCTCCGTCGCCTGTTTGCAGAAGGGGCGTTTGCCCAGGCATTTGTGCCGGTGCTGTCCGAGCAGCGGGAGAAGGGCACGTTGGAATCGGTGCGGCATTTGGTGGATCGCATCGCCGGCTGTCTTGGTGTTGCGGTGATAAGTGTGTCGATCATCGCTGTGGTGGGAGCACCGGTACTTACCTTTATTTTCGCCCCAGGCTTTTATCTCCATACACCGGAAAAATTCTCTCTGACCGCGGACATGATCCGCATTACTTTTCCTTATTTAGCACTGATTTCCCTGGCGGGTTTCGCCGGGTCGATCCTTAACAGTTACGACCGCTTCGCCATCCCGGCTCTGACGCCGGTGATGCTCAATATAGTGCTGATTGCTGCGGCTGTTTGGGTATCGCCCATGTTGGAGACGCCAGTGATGGCGTTGGCGTGGGGAGTATTGGTTGCGGGTGTCTGCCAGCTGGCTATGCAATTGCCATTTCTGGCGCGCATCCACCTGCTGCCGCGCCCCAAGGTGGATTGGCGCGATCCGCAGGTGAAAAGAGTCCTCACCTTGATGGCGCCCGCCATGTTTGGTGTGTCCGTGTCGCAGATCAATCTGCTGCTCGACACGGTGCTGGCGTCGCTGATCTCTGACGGCAGCGTCTCCTGGTTGTATTACTCGGATCGCCTGATCGAGTTGCCCCTCGGGGTTTTCGGTATCGCTATTGCCACGGTGATCTTGCCCACCCTGTCGCGACAGTACAGCGCCGCCAGCGAGTATTACAGCCACACCATCGACTGGGCGCTGCGCACGGTATTGTTGATCGGTTTTCCCGCCACAATTGCGCTGATGGTGCTGGCGCAACCGATCATAGTGGCGCTGTTTCAGCACGGTGAGCGGTTCTCGGAGTTGGATGCGCGCATGGCATCCTACAGTCTTACGGCCTATGCCCTCGGTCTCACCGCTTTTATGCTCATCAAAGTGTTGGCAACCGGTTATTTCTCGCGCCAGGACACTAAGACTCCGGTGAAAATTGGCATTCGCGCCATGCTCGCCAATATGGTTTTCAATATCGCGCTGGTGGTGCCATTTCATTATTTCTGGCAAATCGGCCACGTAGGCTTGGCACTCGCCACTTCAGCTTCCGCCTTTTTGAATGCAAGCTGGCTGGCGGCGGGTCTGCGCCGCAACGGGGTTTATCAGGCGCGACCCGGCTGGGCGCGCTTTCTATTGCTGCTCGCCGGCGCCAGCGGACTGATGGGCCTGTATCTGGGAGCCTGTCAGTTCTTTCTGCCGGATTTCGTCGCGTTGCCTTGGTGGTTGCGCCTGATCCATGTGGCTTGGCTGTGTGCGACGGGTTTCCTCATCTACGTGCTGGTTCTGTTGGTCGGCGGCTGGCGTCCGCGCCATTTGCGACCGGATTTTGTGATCAAGTAGGCTGGTTTCCACGCCTGCGCCGCAAACTTCATACCCGGCGGCCCCTGCGTTATACTCGCGCCCTCGCGTTTCCAGCAGGTTGGCCTTGATTTGAACAATTCTCACCACGAGTTTATTGCCGGTATCAGGGGCGTTAAACCCAGTCATCGCGGTTGTGTGGCCACCATTGGATCCTTCGACGGCGTTCACCGCGGCCACCAAGCCATACTTGCCCGCTTGGGTGAGGAAGGGCAGATACGCGGCCTGCCGACTCTGGTGATGCTGTTCGAACCCCAGCCTCACGAATATTTTTCCCGGGAGAAAGCCCCGCCGCGGTTGATGCGCTTGCGGGAGAAAGTTGCGGCGATTTTTGATCTCGGCATTGATCGCGTGTTGTGTCTGCGTTTTAACAAGCATCTGCGCAGCTTGTCCGCCCAGGCATTTATAGACGACATCCTGGTGCGGCGACTGGGTGTGGCGCATCTGGAGATCGGTGATGATTTTCGTTTTGGCTGTGACCGCGCAGGCGATTTCGCGCTGTTGCAACATGCTGGTCGACAAAACGGATTTACCGTGCGTGACACCAATACCTTTGTTCTCGATGGTGAACGCGTCAGCAGCACCCGCGTGCGGCAACTGATCGAGGCGAATGATCTGGACGGCGCGGCACAGTTGCTGGGTCGGCGCTTCAGCGTGACCGGCAGAGTGATCCACGGTAAGCGCCTCGGCCGCACGCTGAACGTACCGACCGCCAATATAGGGTTGGGGCGTTATCGCTCCCCCGTGCGCGGTGTTTATGTGGCGGATGTTGAGGTTGGCGGCCAACGCTGGCCGGCGGTGGCGAATGTAGGCGTGCGGCCGACGGTAACCGGCAGCAGCAAACCTTTGCTCGAAGTGCATTTACTGGATTATTCCGGCGAGCTGTACGGCGAATGGCTAAAGGTGGAATTTCTCCACAAGCTGCGCGATGAAAAAAAATTCTCCTCCCTGGATGAATTGAAACAGCAGATTCAGCGCGATATAGACGCCGCCCGCGACTATTTTGCTCTGCCGAAAAATTCTTGATTTGAAATGGGCGGCTCCTGCCGCCATGACTCGATAACAGAAGCGACAAGCGATGACCGACTACAAAGGCACATTGAATTTACCGGCGACCGAATTCGCCATGAAAGCCAATCTCGCGCAGCGTGAACCCGAGACTTTGGCGCGCTGGCAAAGAGAAAATCTGTATCAGGCGATACGCCGCGCGCGCGCAGGTCGCCCGACCTTTATTCTCCACGATGGCCCGCCCTACGCGAACGGTGACATTCACATCGGTCACGCGGTCAATAAAATCCTCAAAGACATCATTATCAAAGCGCGCACGCTCAGCGGTTTTGACGCGCCCTATGTGCCGGGTTGGGACTGCCATGGTCTGCCGATCGAACACAATGTCGAGAAAAAAATCGGCAAAGCCGGCGTGAAAGTGGACTACGCCGCTTTCCGCAGTAAATGTCGCGAATATGCCTCACAACAGGTCGCAGGCCAGAAGCGGGATTTTATTCGTCTCGGCGTGCTCGGCGAGTGGGAGAATCCCTATCTCACGATGGATTTTAAAACCGAGGCTGACACCATTCGCGCCCTGGGCCGCATTGCCGAAAATGGCCATTTGCAGCGCGGATTTAAACCGGTTTATTGGAGCGTTGTCGGCGCCTCCGCACTGGCGGAAGCGGAAGTGGAATATCACGAGAAAACCTCGTTTTCCATCGATGTGCGTTTTCCTGTAGCGTCAGCTGATGATCTCGCCAAGCGTATCTCCCTCACGCAATTGCCAGGCAGCGGTGAAATTTCCGTAGTGATCTGGACCACCACGCCCTGGACCCTGCCCGCCAACCAGGCGGTGAGTGTCAATCCGGAGGTGGATTACGTGCTGGTTCAAGCGGGCGCCGAGCGTTTGCTGTTGGCTGAGTCGCTACTGTCCTCCGTGAGCAAACGCGCCGCTCTGGAAACGCCAAAAGTATTGGCGCAATTCAAAGGCCAAGTGCTGGAACATCTGGCACTGCAGCATCCGTTTTATGCCAAGCAAGTGCCGGTGTTGCTGGGCGATCACGTTACCGTGGACGCGGGTACCGGCTGTGTGCACACGGCGCCGGATCACGGTATGGACGACTTCGTCGTCGGCCAGAAATATGGCATAGGCACGCTGAACTATGTCGATGAAAACGGCACCTATCGCGATTTCGTTGAGATTTTTGCTGGCGACCACGTTTATAAAGTGGACGAAAAAGTGGTGGCCTTGCTGCAGGAAAAAGGCCGCCTGCTTCACCAGGGCAAAATCACGCACAGCTATCCGCACTGCTGGCGCACCAAAACCCCGCTGATTTTCCGCGCGACACCGCAATGGTTTATCAGCATGAGCAAAAATGGTTTGCTCGACAGCGTGAAAAAAACCGTCGATGAGGTGCGCTGGGTACCCGATTGGGGCAAGGCGCGCATTCAATCCATGTTGGAATCCAGCCCCGACTGGTGCATCTCCCGGCAGCGCACCTGGGGCGTGCCCATCACCTTGTTTATTCATAAAGAAACCCAGGAATTGCACCCGCGCACGGCGGAGCTGGTCGAGTTGGTTGCACAAAAAGTGGAGGCAAAGGGAATCGATGCCTGGTTCGAGATGGACGCCCGCGAATTGCTCGGCGATGAAGTAGCGAATTACGATAAGGTCACCGACACGCTTGATGTCTGGTTCGACTCTGGCGTCACGCATTTTTCTGTACTACAGCAGCGCGATTATCTTTCTTATCCGGCGGATTTGTATCTTGAAGGTTCGGATCAGCATCGTGGCTGGTTTCAGTCGTCATTAAAAACCGCACTGGCTATCAATAATTCCGCGCCCTACAAACAAGTGTTAACCCACGGTTTCACCGTGGATGCGGAAGGCCGCAAGATGTCCAAGTCCCTCGGCAATGTCGTGCCACCGCAAAAAGTCGTCAACGACTTGGGTGCAGATGTGTTGCGGCTGTGGGTGGCGGCGACGGATTTTAGCGGTGATATGAGCGTATCCGACGAAATTCTGAAACGCACTGCGGATTCCTACCGGCGCATCCGCAATACCATTCGTTATTTGCTCTCCAATTTGCCGGATTTCCAACCGGAATTTGCTGTTGATATCAACGAAATGATTGCGCTAGACCGATGGGCGGTGGAGCGTACCGCGCAACTGCAAAATGAAATCGTAACCTGTTACGACAATTATCAATTCCATTTGATTTACCAGAAGCTGCATAACTTCTGCGTCGTCGATCTCGGCGGCTTTTATCTGGATATCACCAAAGACCGCGTGTACACCACCAAAGCGGACAGCCGCGCCCGCCGCTCGGCGCAAACTGCGCAGTTTTATATTGCGGAAGCGCTGGTCCGTTGGATCGCGCCGATTCTATCTTTCACCGCCGACGAAATCTGGCAAACCTTGCCGGGCGAGCGCAAAGAACCTGTTTTTGCTCAGGAATGGTACCAACTGCCCCAGGCGCAGGAGCCGGGCAAAATGGATACTAAGTTCTGGGAATTCATCGCCGACGTAAAAGCGGCGGTCAATAAAGAGTTGGAAGCCAAGCGCAATGCCGGAGAAATCGGCAAGAGCCTGGAAGCGGAAGTAACCTTGTTGTGCAGTCAGGAAAACTTGGCGCTGTTGACGTTGCTCGGCGATGAATTGCGTTTTGTGTTGATGACATCAAAAGCGCAAGTGCAATTGGATGATGGTGCACAGCTGCTGGCGAAATCCGATGTGCCGGGTATTCGCGTGCTCATAGAGCGCACTAATGCGCCCAAGTGTGTGCGCTGCTGGCACCACAGTAAAGATGTCGGCCTGCATACACAGCATCCGGAATTGTGCGGTCGCTGTGTCGAGAACGTGGACGGAAACGGGGAGCAGCGTTTGTATGCCTGATGTAATCACCATGCAGCGCAAACTGCCCTGGCTGTTATTCGCGATAGCTGCTCTGATCATAGCGTTTGATCAGTTCACCAAACATTTAACACTTGCCTATATCGACTATCTCGATGTATCGCCTGTGACGCCGTTTTTCTATCTCACCCTGCGCTATAACGAAGGTGCGGCATTCAGCTTTCTCGCCGGTGCGGGCGGTTGGCAGCGCTGGCTGTTTGCCGCGCTGGCTACGGTTGTCAGTGTTGTGCTGATCATCTGGATAACGCGGATTTACCGCCAGAAAGGCTACACCTTGGAAGCGCTGGCGCTCGCGCTGATTCTTGGCGGCGCGCTGGGCAATTTGTATGACCGTATTATGCTCGGTCATGTGGTGGACTTTATCGTTCTGCACTATCGGGAACACGAGTGGCCGGCATTTAATATCGCTGATTCGGCAATCTGCATCGGTGCTGCATTATTAGTGTTGGATATGTTCAGAGGGCGAAAGGCAAAAGATGAATGATTTGACGATCGGCCCAGGTACTCAGGTTACCCTGCATTTCGCTCTCGAATTGGAGGACGGTTCGGTAGTGGATTCCAACTTTGATGCTGAACCCGTGACCTTTATCGTCGGTGACGGCAATCTGCTGCCCGGTTTTGAAGAAGCGTTGCTGGGCTTGCAAGCGGGAGATGAAAAATCGTTTGTCATTCCGCCGGAAAAAGGTTTTGGTCCTTATAACCCGGAAAATATCCAGGAATTTCCCCGCAAGGATTTTCCGGGAGACGTGGAGCTGGCCGAGGGTTTGATATTGTCCTTTGCGGATGCGCAAAGCAACGAGCTGCCCGGAGTGGTGCAGGAATTTGATGAGCACACGGTCACCGTGGATTTTAATCATCCATTGGCCGGACGCGATATTAAATTCAGTGTGCGCATCATCGACGTCAATCCGG
>JAEZGT010000338.1 GCA_023416875.1 Pseudomonadota bacterium | reverse complement strand
CAAGGTCGCTCTCTTGGATGACCAGAATCAATTGGTCAAGCAGGTCAAGGCGCGCGATCTCGCCGGCAAAAGCGATTTATTGTTCCGCCGCAACTCGGTAACGGGCGCGGTGGAGTGCAAAACCAATCGCAGCGCGGTTGCTCTCAATAACGAACTGCACGCGAACAACTGATGCCCGTAACCTCAACCGACATGACAAGCCTCTCTCCCACCCTGCAGCTCACCATGGAGCTGGTCCGCCGGCCTTCCGTTACGCCGGCGGACGCGGATTGCCAAACCATCATGATCCAGCGTCTGGAGGCCATCGGCTTTCGGGTGGAGTATCTGCGCTTTGACGACGTGGATAATTTCTGGGCGGTGCGCGGCGATT
Source organism: Pseudomonadota bacterium (assembly GCA_023416875.1). Lineage (GTDB taxonomy): Bacteria > Pseudomonadota > Gammaproteobacteria > Pseudomonadales > Cellvibrionaceae > UBA5868. Next base: position 2,683 of record JAEZGT010000338.1, on the reverse strand, counting down.
CTGGGCCGATTCTTGCCTTTGCCGGCCATACGGATGTGGTGCCGAGCGGCCCCGAACAACGCTGGCACACACCGCCGTTTGAACCGACCCTAGTGGACGGCATGCTCTACGGCCGTGGCACCGCCGATATGAAAGGCAGCCTCGCGGCCATGGTTACGGCCTGCGAGCGCTTCGTCGCGCAGCACCCCGATCACAGCGGCCGTATCGCCTTTTTGATCACCAGTGACGAGGAAGGCATCGCCATCAACGGCACTGTGAAAGTGGTGGAGTGGCTGGAGAGCCGCAATGAAAAGATCACCTGGTGTGTGGTGGGCGAGCCGTCCAGCACGACCTCCGTCGGCGACGTGATCAAAAATGGCCGGCGCGGCTCCCTCGGTGGCGAACTGATCGTGAAGGGCAAACAGGGTCATGTGGCCTATCCGCATCTGGCGCGCAATCCGATTCATTTGGTTGCGCCCGCCTTGGCTGAATTAGCGGCGGAAGAGTGGGATCGCGGAAACGAATTTTTCCCCGCCACTAGTTTTCAGATCTCCAATTTCAACAGCGGCACTGGCGCCACCAATGTGATTCCGGGTGAGGCGCATATCGTCTTCAACTTTCGCTTTTCCACTGAACTGACGGAAAACGATCTGCGCACTCGCACTGAAGCCATCTTGGATAAACACGGGCTCGAGTATGAGTTGACCTGGAAGCTGTCGGGTCATCCCTTCCTCACCTCCAACGGCGCTCTGGTGGCAGCGGCGCAAAATGCGATCCGCACCGTCACCGGCCGGGAGACGGAGCTGTCCACCGCCGGCGGCACTTCCGATGGCCGCTTTATCGCACCAACGGGTGCTCAGGTGGTGGAACTCGGTCCGGTCAACGCCACCATTCACCAGATCGACGAATGCGTAAAAGCGGCGGATCTGGATCTGCTCAGCGAAATGTACGAGCACATCATGCGGGAACTATTGGTCTCATGAGCGACGGGCTGAGCCACCTCAATAGCCAAGGCGAAGCCCATATGGTGGACGTGGGTGGCAAGGCGACGACACAGCGCAGTGCCACTGCGGAAACTTACGTCACCATGGCGCCGGCCACCCTCGCATTGATTCAGCAGGGTGGTCACAAAAAAGGCGACGTCTTCGCGGTGGCGCGCATCGCCGGCATCCAAGCCGCGAAAAAATGCAGCGATCTGATCCCGCTCTGCCATCCGTTGATGCTCAGCAAAATCTCGGTGGAACTCGAAGCCCAGCCGGAAACCTCACAAGTGCGCATCACCGCCACCTGCGGCTTGGCCGGTCAGACCGGCGTGGAAATGGAGGCATTGACCGCAGTGTCCGTCGCCGCTTTAACGCTTTACGACATGTGCAAAGCCGTGGATAAAGCCATGACCATCGGCCCCACCCGCCTGCTCAGCAAAAGCGGCGGCCGCTCCGGCGACTGGCAAGCGCCGCAGGAATCGCCGGCACCATGAGCGGCCAGATCACCATCTTGTTTTTCGCCTCCTTGGCGGAACAGCTCAACTGCCGCACCCTCACCCTGCCCTGTCCGCAACCGCCGGTATCCGCCAGTGAACTGCGCGATCAGCTGATTGCACAACAAGGCGAATCCTGGAACGCGTTAAGAAGTGACCAACTTCGCTGCGCCGTAAACCAGGAAATCGTCAAAATGGATTACCTGTTGAAACCCGGCGATGAAGTCGCCTTTTTTCCACCTGTAACCGGTGGCTGAACGGAATGGCCAACAATGCGAACTCTTCTCTTTTGCCTTCTGCTGGCAGCGGTCGCCGGCATGGTCGGATGCAAAAATAGCAGCAATAAAAACAAAAACAGCGCGACGCCGGATCTTCCCGCAAAACTCCCGCTCGCGTTTGAGGACAGTTTTGGGGAAACCTGGACCTGTCTCAACGCGGACGAAGACGATCGGGTGAGCGGCAAAGTCAGCCTCGCCCGTCCGGTCGGCAATCGCAACGCCGATATTCTGCACATCAGCCTGCTGGAAATTCGCGAGAACGGCGCAGTGAGCCTGGTGGCGAATGCCTGTATCAACAATATCCAGTCCTGGCCGGTTAATTATCAGCTCGGCTACAACCGCGAGTTGATCGATCCGACAGCGCGTTACATGCTTTCCGCAGTGTTCTTTATCCGCCTGCCCGAAGGGACTTATATGGCGGCGTATCGCCCGGACGGTTTTCTCGAAGTCATCAACAACAAGCTGGTCGAAAAAGCCGACCTGTTTTTAAAGGTCCCTGGATGATTCAGACCATACGGGTACAAACCGAGGATTTCGATCAGGGTGAGGAATATCGCCAATTGGCTAGCGGCACCGAGGCTGGCGCCGTGGTCACCTTCATTGGCCGAGTGCGGGATTTTGCCGGTGAAAACGGCAGCATGTGGCTCGAACATTACGCCGGCATGACAGAAAAAGTTCTTGCCGACTTGGTGGAGCAGGCGCGCCAGCGCTGGCCTATTCTCGATGTCACCATCATTCACCGCATTGGCCAGTTGTCACCGGGTGACCAGATTGTTTTTGTCGGCGTCAGCTCCGCCCATAGACACGCCGCCTTCGCCGCCTGCGAATTTCTGATGGATTTCCTCAAAACCCAAGCGCCCTTCTGGAAGCGCGAAGGCGATCATTGGGTGGAAGCCAAAGACACCGACCATGCCGCCGCCGACGCCTGGAACCCGCCCAAGCCATGAGC
>JAEZGT010000274.1 GCA_023416875.1 Pseudomonadota bacterium | reverse complement strand
ATGCTGGCGCGGGCCCGCCCCCACAGGGCCGATAGAGGCAGATCCAGCAGGCGCGCTTTGAGGTCCCACAAAGCTTGATCCACTGCGGCAACCGCCATCAAGCCCAATCCAGGTCGGCCGACGTTGCGCAGGCATTCGTTCATTTCGCCCCACAGGGCCGGGATGTCATACACGCAGCGGCCGATTACCGCCGGCGCCAACTTGTCGAGAATCAGACGCGCCGCCGCCTGCGCGGCCGTATAGCTGTAGCCCATCCCGGTCATCCCGCCCGCCTCCACATGTACCACCACCAGTTCCGTCTCACTCCAGCGCAGAGTGCCGTCGCCTTCGGGCGCATCGGTGGGAATGCGAAAGCAGGCCACATTGATGGCCTGCACGTGCGGAAAATCGGTGTTGTCGAGATCGGCTATCGCGGTCATTTATCCGCCCCCTATTTATCCGCACCTAAATGGAGCGAAGCGAACAGCTGCTTGGCGCTCTGCTTGATGATGCCCCATTGATCCGGGTCGCCTTTGCCGAGGGTGCTGAGGATGGCCATCATCTGATCCTTGGTGATGTGCGGCGGCAGCGGCGGCACATCCGGGTCGGTAATAAATTCGATCACCACCGGGCGATTCGCGCTGAGGGCCTCCTGCCAGGCACTGCGAATATCCTCCGGGCGCTCCACGCGAATACCCTTGAAGCCCAGCAGTTCGGCGTATTCAGCGTAGGGAAACTCCACGACGTCCTGGGCGATGGGAAACTTGGGATCACCGGACAAGGCGCGCTGCTCCCAGGTCACCTGATTGAGATCGTGGTTGACGATCACCAGCACCACAAAGCATGGATTCGACCAGCGCTGCCAGTACTGCTTCACCGTCACCAGCTCGGAACTGCCATTCATCTGCATGGCGCCATCCCCCACCATGGCGATTACCGGGCGCTCGGGATAGGCCATTTTCGCCGCTATGGCGTAGGGCACCCCGCTTCCCATACTGGCCAGCTTGCCGGAGACCGACCCCATCATGCCCGGGCGCATTTTGATGTTACGGGCGTACCAATTGGTATGCGAGCCACTATCGCCGCAGAGAATCACTCCCTCCGGTAGCAGGGGCGACAATTCTGAGAAAACCCGCTGCGGGTTGATTGGATTGGCACTTTCCATGGCTCGATCATGAATATCCTTCCACCAGTCGGCCACGTTTTTTTCGATGGTCTCGCGCCACTTGTCCCGCTCTTTTTGCTGCAGCAAGGGCATCAGCCGACGCAAGGTTTCGGCGCTGTCGCCAATCAGATTGACCTCGGTGGGGTAACGCACGCCGACATTGCGCGGCTCTATGTCGATCTGCACCGCGCGGGCTTGGCCGTCTTTCGGCAAAAATTCCGAATAGGGGAAGGTGGTGCCTACCATCAGCAGGGTGTCGCAATCGCGCATCATCTCCCAGCTGGGTTTGGTGCCGAGCAAGCCGATGCTGCCAGTGACGAAAGGCAGGTCGTCCGGCAGCGCCGCTTTGCCGAGCAGCGCTTTGGCGACGCCGGCGCCGAGCCGGTTGCACACGTCGATCACTTCCTGAGTCGCCCCCAGAGCACCCGCCCCCACCAGCACGGCGACCTTTTTACCTGCATTGAGGATGTCCGCCGCGGCCTGCAAATCCGCATCGGTCGGTTGCGCATGGCGCACCGCTGGGCTGGCGCTGGAAAAATTACTGCCGTGCGCCCGTGGCGGGCTGGGCACTGCATCCATCATCTGCACGTCGTTGGGAATAATGATGCACGTCACTGCGCGTTCTGCTGCGGCTATGCGCAAGGCGCGGTCGATGACATGGCGAGCCTGGGCCGGAGTGGCAATGGTTTCCACATAAGCGGCGACATCCTTGAACACCGTATGCAGATCCACCTCCTGCTGGAAATCGCTGCCTAGCGAAGTGGTTTTCTGTTGTCCGACTATGGCCACCACTGGCACGTGGTCCATTTTGGCGTCGTACAGGCCGGCGAGCAGATGCAGGGCGCCGGGACCGGAGGTCGCAAGACAAACGCCCACCTCGCCCGTGAATTTGGCGTGGCCGCTCGCCATAAATGCTGACATTTCCTCATGCCGCACACGTACGTAATCAAAGGTATCGCCGGTGCGGGCGAGCGCGCCCATCAAGCCGTTTATGCCATCCCCGGGGTAACCGAAGATGCGCTTAACTCCCCACTCCGCGAGCCTCTGCCAAATGAAATCCCCGACCTCTGCCATTGCTGATTCCTCCGCCGTGCGCCGCGAAAAGCGGCTGAGAGTGAACGAGTGCGCGGGCCATGTCCGCAGCACCGGCTTGATCAAGTAAACCCGGAAGCCGGGCCACGCGATGGAGGTCATGGTGTGGGCTGAGGCGGTCAATTTCTGTTCGCTAAGGAACAATTTTGCCAAGAGATGAAATGCGGGGCTGGTTGACCGCAGACAAGTTGCGTAAGGTGGCAGGTCCCCCTCGCTTTCCATCACCTATCGAAAGGAGTTCGTTATGGAAGCTACCGCACCCGCGCCAGCAGCCGGGATAGCCAAAGCCACAGCTGTGCCTATGCCCGCGTTGACCGGCATCCGGTTTTTCGCGATTTTCCATATCTTTCTGTTCCATTTGTGGACGCTATACGACCTGGATAAACCAGAGCGATTCAGCACCCTGCTCGCAGGCTTTGCCGACCTGCCGCCAACCCTGGTTACCTTTTTATCCCACGGCTGGCTGTCCACCAGTTTCTTCTTCCTGCTCTCCGGCTTCATCCTCGCCTACCTGTACTGGAGTCCCCAAGGCCCGTTGAGCACCAGTAAAAAGCATTTCTGGCTGAAGCGAGTTTTCCGCATTTACCCCGTGCACCTGTTGATCATGGCGGTGACCATCACGCTGATGGCGGGCCGCTATGCCCAGGGGGATGTTAGTGCGTTCAAGCTGGTGGGCAGCGCTCTGTTAACGCTCTCGCTGACCCAGTCTTGGGTGCCGCCCGCAGTGCCCATGTGGAGCTGGCCTACCTGGACCTTGTCGGCACTGATGTTTCTCTACCTTGCAACACCTTGGCTAATGCTATGGCTGGCGCGTCTCAGCCGGCGCCAGCAATGGATTTTGCTGGGTTGCCTGCCCGCTATCTCCCTCATCCCCACCACCATATATGCGCTGCTTGTACCCGCCGGGACCGATCCCGGTTTGAGCTGGGTGATTTTCCTCGGCTCCACTCCGCTGTTTTGGGTGCCGCACTTTGCCGCCGGCATGCTGCTCAGTCGCCTGTTGGGCATCAGCCGTTTCACCAACTTCACTCCCTCCTCCCCCACTTGGTTTGCCTGGGGAGATGCGGCACTGCTGGCGGTGATTGTCATCGCCTGTATGCCGGGCATCGAAGAGCCACTGAAATACTTCCTCCGCCACGGCCTGATCATGCCGCTGTATATGATGGTGATCGTGGATCTCGCCCGCGGTCGCGGTTTGGCGGCGCGACTCTTCTCTCTTCCAGGAACCGGCTTTCTCGGTGAGACCGGCTTTTCGATATTCATCTGGCAAAACCTCGTGATGGTGTTCTGCTGGATGTCGCTGATGATCAATCCCGCAGCGGGTCAGTACCATTTGGTGGGGGCGAGTATCGGCATCATCGTCCTAGGTCTGATCAGCACCTACGGAGTGGAAAAACCAATCGCACGCAAACTCGCGCAAAGATGGCTCAGCCGGGATGCGGGGCGAGGTTGAGAGAAGCCCGGCATCCCCTTTGCAGAACACCGAGGTAGGGATTTTTACGCCCTGCTCGATTTTTATGACTTCAACTTTGTTCCAATTCTATTCAGCAGCAACGTGGGAGAAATAACACCCAAGCGATTCCCCACGGATTACAATGCGGCACGTCTTTACCCTGTCTGCAAGAGGTCTCTGTGTCCGTAGTCGAGCTGTCCAAAATTGGTGTTGTCGCTATAGGTCGCAACGAAGGTGAACGCCTGGAGCGCTGTCTCAATTCGCTGCAAGGTCTGCCTCTGGTGTATGTGGATTCGGGATCGAAAGACAACAGCGTCGCCTTCGCCCGCTCCGTCGGCGCCCATTGCGTTGAACTCGATATGAGCCGCCCCTTCACCGCCGCGCGAGCGCGCAATACGGGGTTCCGCGCCCTGCTCGATCTGCATCCCGATCTCCAATGGGTGATGTTCGTCGATGGTGATTGCGAGGTGCAGCCGGATTGGCTGGAAAAAGCTCTTACAGTGGCCAACAGTGATATCAAAATCGCCGCCGTTTGCGGCCGCCGACGCGAGCGCTACCCGTCCTCCTCGATCTACAACGAGATGTGCGATATCGAATGGAACACCCCCATTGGTGCAACCAGCTCCTGCGGCGGTGATGCTGTTTATCGGGTGGAAGTGTTTCAACAGGTCGGCGGCTTCGACGACAGCTTTATCGCCGGCGAGGAGCCGGAGCTATGCTTCCGCATTCGCGAGAAAGGCTATTCCATACGCCGCATTGATGCAGAGATGACCCTGCACGATGCCGCCATGACCCGCCTGGGTCAGTGGTGGAAGCGCACTGAGCGCAGCGGCCACGCGTATCTCCTCAACTATCTCAAACACGGCCATAAAAATGTGGAGCGTTTTCAATATCGGCAGATCCGCAGCATTCTTATTTGGGCGGGGATTTACACCGCTTTTGTGTTGGCGACTTTAGTTATGCGCTCGCCGCTGCCGTTGTTTCTACTGGCTCTATTGATCGCGTCCCAGGCTGCCAAAATGACCCTGGCGCTGCCGCGTATCAAAGCGCAGTACGGCAAGTCTGCCACTTTCCGGTATTCCATCTTCGTTATGCTCGGCAAAATTCCCCAAGCCATCGGCATTTTCCGCGCCTACCAAAACAGCCGGGCAGGAAGGGAACATCGCTTGGTGGAATACAAATAATCATGAGCTAAGGCGGCTGCAGTCGTGCTCAACCCAGTCAAAGCACGATCTACGGCCATAACCCTCAACCTCGTTTCCCGCATGTGTCCGCAGCGCGGAGGGATGATTCCTTCAGCTGCAAGTGTTTGACTGCGAGTGTAGACTCCTGAACTTTGCCGCCCAGGAAGTCATCCGATGCAGCTCTACTACAGCCCAACGTCTCCGTTTGCCCGCAAAGTTTATATGCTCGCCCTGGCGGCCAAGCTGCCGGACCTGGAACTGGTGCGGGCAAACCCACTAGCGGACGACACCCTGCGGGCGGTGAATCCTCTGGGCAAAGTCCCGGCTTTAGTGGATGGCGAGCTGACGCTTATCGACAGCCCACTGATTTGCGAATACTTGGATGACAAGTCGATGACCTTGGGCAATCCAAGCTTTTTCCACAAACAGCAATCCGATTACTTCTTTGTTCAAAGAAGCCACGCCCTGGCCGACGGCATATTGGATGCTGCCGTTGCCACGGTTATGGAGCGTCGACGACAGGATAGCGAGCAGTCCTCTCATTGGCTGCGGCGCTGGCACCAAGCGATAACCAGCGGTCTGGCATGGCTGGAAAGCCAGGACATCGGCAGCGCGGCTTCTCCCCATATCGGCACCTTTGCCACTGTCGCCGCTCTCGGCTATCTCGATTTCCGCCTGCCGGATCTGCACTGGCGCGACCAACATCCGTCCCTGGCACGCTGGTACGCGGAGATGGAACCTATCGCATGGGTAGCGGCCACCAAGCCACGCGATGCCTGATTCCGATCAGCCGCTACGAGCGCGATTAACCATGGCGACAATAGCGGGGTGTTTGATTTTCTTTTGCGGCGACAGGGCGTAAAACTGCGCCCGCACCCCATCCAATATGCCCAGCGGGTGAATGCCGAATTGCTCGCGCAGGTCGTCCGCAATCAGCGCTGGCGCCGCTACCAGCCCTAGACCTTCCCGACAGAAGGCGTACGCCAAGGCGCTATCATCAAACTCTCCCACCACCTGCGGGCTGAGGTCATGTTGATCGAACCAGCTCAGCAGTAACTGGCTCAACATCGTGAGCGCGCTCGGCATCAGAAATGGCGCACCTGCAACGCTTCTAGGAAATTCCCGCTGATAGGGGCTGATGAGCGCGGCAGTGCCGAATAACGCAATATCGGTTTCCACCACCAGATGGTTATAGGCTCGCAGCCTTGTTCCCGGCGGCATAGGCCTCTCTGATAACACCAGATCCAGCTTATTGACCGCCAGTTCGGCGAGTAGATGCTCAAGATTGCCTTCCCGACACACGAGATGTACCGGCTGCGGCAATGCGGTAACCGGCTTGATCAGCGTATACGCCAGCGCTTTGGGAATCACATCCACAATTCCGACCGACACCGACAATCGCTCCACCACTTCGGGCTGTTTCAATATCGTCTTCAGTTCATCGCCTAGATGAAATATATCTTCGGCATAACTAAACACCACCCGTCCCCGCTGGGTTAATGCCAGCTTCTTGCCTTGGCGTTCGAACAACGGATAGCCGATCTGCTGCTCCAACGCCGTGATCTGGCCGCTAATCGTTTGGGGTGTCAAATGGAGGTGACGGCTGGCGGCGGTGATACCGCCATCGAGTGCGACGCGATAAAAATAATAAAGGTGGTTGTAATTCAGCGGCGTCATACAAGCTCCTCATCAGCGCCAAGGTACTTTCGCCCTTTTCGAACATGATTTCAAAATCATTCGAATATTACTTAGGAGCAACTTCGCCTAGACTTATTCTCGTTACGCCTGTAGAAAGGCTGTTCAGCCAGCGAAATTCCCAGCTACTGCCAGCCCAGCGCGTAGGATAGATCTGCGGTTACGCTGTCTAAGCAGGCGCCGAATTTTACTTAGCAAATCATAACCAACGGAGGTTATATGCTTGATACCAGACCTACAGCCATTACCTATGGCCAAGAGAGCGCTCTCGAGGTCAACAAGGTTCTGCGCAATACTTATGCGCTTCTCGCTCTAACATTGCTGTTCAGCGCCATCACTGCTGGCGTGAGTATGGCATTCAATCTTCCCCATCCGGGATTGCTGATTACAATGGTGGGTTATTTCGGCCTGCTGTTTTTGACTCAATATCTGCGCAATAGCGCCTGGGGCATTCTCAGCGTATTTGCTCTGACGGGCTTTATGGGGCTGACGCTGGGACCAATCGTCAACGCCTATCTGTCAACAGCAAATGGCGGTCAGATCGTAATGAATGCCCTTGGCGGGACTGCGATTACTTTTCTAGGCCTCTCCGGCTATGCCCTGACGACTAAGAAGAACTTCAGTTTCCTCGGCAACTTCCTCTTTGTCGGTATTCTGGTGGCTTTCCTCGCAGGTCTGGCCAGCTACTTCTTCAATATGCCGGCCCTGGCGCTGGCGGTTTCCGCCATGTTCGTTTTGCTGATGAGCGGTCTGATCCTGTTTGAAACCAGCAATATCATCAACGGTGGCCAAACCAACTACATCATGGCGACAGTCACGCTGTACGTATCCATCTACAACCTGTTCACCAGCCTGTTGCATATATTTGGCGTGATGGGCGGAGACGATTGATCAACTAAGCAAACCCTTAAGCGCTGCAAAGACAGCGCTTTTTTTTGGCCTGATTTTCACAATCAACCGCCGAATCTCTGTTCTGGTAAACCCGGAACCTCCACTCTTACACTAAATACGGAACCGGAATCCGGATATTGCTCCAGTTCTTCCGCCGGCCTGGCGCCAACGCTGGTAATAAAGAGCGTACGCATATCATCTCCGCCAAATGCCACCATGGTCGGGCAGCGAGCCGGCACCTCGATCTCTTCTAAAATCTCGCCTTGCGGACTCAGGCGCACCACTCGTCCACCTTCATAAAGCGCGCTCCAATAACAGCCTTCACTATCCACCGAGGCGCCATCAGGCCGACCGTTGCCCATAGGAAACTGGTGAAATAAACGGCAGTTGGAAACAATCCCACTTTCCACGTCATAGTCGCAATGTTGAATAGAGTGCGTCGGTGTGTCGGCGTAGTAGAAGGTTCTGAAATTAGGACTGAAGGCAATGCCATTGGCGGTTAACAGATCGCCCACCCATTTTCTGACTTCGCCACCGGGATTTAACGAATAGATGCTGGCGCCGCGATAATCTTTCGGCGGATAAACACTTCCGGCAAACATTCGCCCCATGGAATCGGCACGGCCATCATTGAAGCGATTTTTTTCCATCCCCACTTCGGGATCGGCGATAAACGATTTTTCCGTATTCCATCCGTCTACGGTGTAGAACCCACTGCGCATTGCCAGCAAAAAACCGCCTTTTTGCCGCAAGCTGAAGCAACCAATCTCCTCGTCGAATTGGAGATATTCGTCTTTGCCACTTTGCGGGTCGAACTTGTGCAACTGAAACGCGTTAATGTCGACCCAATATAAACACTGTTCATGCTCGTCCCAACGGGGACACTCCCCCAGATTTGCTCGAATTTTCAGAGCAACTTCGACTTTTTTCATAGGAATATCTGGCCTGTTGCGAATTTTGGGCGCTCATGATCGCATAGAAAAGGAAGAAGGGAAAATCGCCATGGCAGCGCAACAGGAGAGATCTCAGGCAGAGGCTGGATAATATCGTTTACGTGGCAGGCTATAACGATCAAATTGTGGTTGCAGATATTCGATTTGATCGCCACGAATCCGCTGACTGTTGATCAGCGCCAGATATTCATAAGGATTTGGGCGATAAGGCAGAGCCAAAAGGCTCATGTTAATCTCCGAAAGCAAATAATTGCCTTTGCGCTGATTACAGCGTTTACATGCAGCGACAACATTTTCCCATTTATCCTCGCCTCCGCGACTGGTGGGATGCACATGATCCCGGGATAAGTATTCAGACATAAAATAGTCGCCGCAATAAAGACACTGAAAATTATCGCGCTGAAATAATGCGGGATTTGTTAAAGGTGGGCGCAATCGGATAGGTGTCAGACGCTCACCTCCGCACGCCATTATGGCCGGCAGTTTTAAGATGGTATTACTACCCGTGATTTTTGATTTACCGCCGCGTACTTGCCGCACCACACCACCCAATGTCCAAGACACCAAGTCGCGCGCATACAGGCAAACGCCTTGTCGCCAACTCAGCCACTCAATGGGCTGACCCGCCAAATTTAGGCGTAATATTCTCGCCTCCATAAATTTACCCTCGCTTAATCAGCGTATTCGGCTGCCTATTTAAACGCTGGAAAATTTACGGTTATACCGAACAACACTCGGCTCGACTCTACCCCCATAACGAAAAACCCCGCATTGGCAAGCCAAGCGGGGTTTTAGAAGTCGATAATCAGTAAATTTATAGGGGTGATGAGTCCAGTGGGTCGGCGGCGAATACATCGACCTTGCGGATTTGTTTTGGCGCATCGAAGCCAATTGTCTGCTTAAAATGTTGAAGACGAATCTCCTCTATTACGCAGTAATTTAATTTAATAGTACGCCGAAGAAGGCGAGAGTCAAGCGCGCACTGATAATTTTTAGGATTAAAAACTAAGAATTGAAGCGAGCACAGCTCAAATCCCGACTGCAACGAATGAAAATCGAGGAGTGAATAAGAAAAAAGGCAGGACCTGATATTCAGGTACCGCCTCTCGGATAAACGTTTCGCTGTCCTGAATCCCTGAACAGTTTCGGTCCGTCAACCTGGCCTTCCCGGCCCTAGATTCCTTTCAAATCTCCTTTTCGTCATCAATCCATTTCCCTTGCTCATCCATGAAGCAAATTCCTTAACAATATCCTCCGTGCACAGTCCCTGCGATTATCCAACGCTTCCTGCCAATCATCCGTGAAGCATCATCCCTGAATTATCCTTATGGAACTCCCTCCGCATCCTGCGTCGGCATTCCTCGCAATCCATCCGCTTCCGTTCAATCCTTCAGTCCTTTGTCCTGTACTAGAGCCTCCTAAAAACACCGTGACGATACTGCTATCATCACGGCGAACTCTCACAGGATTTGCCGCCTCCATGCGACTGCCGCGATCCATCATCCCTGGCCAATCCAATTGCGTCCTTTCGAGAGTGTATTTTAATGATCCACGCATTCTGGCACAGTCGACACCAACACCACTTCTTGTAGGAGATTGCCTACAAAAGCTCGCCGTTTTAGCGCAGAAGAGATCAGCGCCGGTTTTTTAGTTGTGCGCTCTGCCGCTGAACGATGTGTTGAATCAGCTGCTCCTGGTTGGCAGGGCTCATGCCGTAGAAGTCGACCCGCCAGTAATAGCCTCCGGCGACGCTATCACACGCGACCAAAACTCCGCGAGTGACGATGGTTTTGCCGCTGGGGGTTAACGCCAGCTCGCACCGCATATGACGCCCAACCTGCGCCATCTGGTCACTGACAAACCCGAGGCCGCAGGCGCTGATATTGATCTCCCGGATTCGTCCCAACACTCTGGTCAGAGTTTCGCTTTCCAACTCCAAGCGCTGGAGCACCTGATCGAGCTTTTTATTGATGGCTTCGCAAATCTCCGCAAGCTTGGGGGACTCCCGCCTCAGCTCTTCCAACAGGCGGCCTATCTTCGCGTTGGCGTCTTCACCCTGTGAGCTGTCGCCGTAGGCGGCAGCCTCTTTGACACCAAGCCATTCAAAGGCCAACCCGACCTGATCATTGATGCGAAAATAACGCCGCTTTTCCTGGGACATAGCTAGAAAATCTCGTTAGGGTCCAACTCAAAAAGGTATCTTGGGGCAATATCGAGTTCGCGCAATATGTCCTTCCCTTCCTGGGTTTGGAGCAGGGTTTTGTCTTCGTCTGAAAGCTCATCGGCGAGGCCTTGCTGGATGACAATTTCCACCCGGCGGTTGCGCGCCCGGTTCTCGGGCGTGGTATTGGGTACCAGAGGGAGTGTATCTGCCTTGCCAGACACCTCAAACCGGCGCGCCGGCACCACGCCGCCGAGCATCAGTTCATGAGCTACCGATACCGCGCGCGCCGCGGACAATTCCCAATTGGAACGAAAGCGGGCGGTGTGAATGGGCACATCATCCGAATGCCCCTGAACCACAATTGAACCCGGCTTTAACGCCAGCACCGACCGCACCTCGTGCATCACCTCGCGATATTCGGGGTTGAGGTTGGCGGAACCTGATGGAAAGGAACCTTTTTCGCGGATACGGATGATGATCTTCCGCCCGCGGGTTTCCACCTCAACCTCCCCAGCCACAATCTGCTCGTGCAGCGCCTGCGCCAGCTCGTATGCCTGCTGCTCGGTATCCTTGACGAGTTCCTCCAGACGCTGCTTGACCCGCTGTTTCACGCCGGCATCCATGCCTTCTTCGCCCTGTTCTACGTCGTACTCTTGCGAGCACTGGACATCCAGAGACAATTTGGTGGTATTGCTGGTGCTCTGCCAGATTTCATTGATGGGTGTCGGTTCTGGCCGGCCCGGGCTGAACTCCTGAGCAATGATGCTGATGCCTTTGGGAATCTCCACCACATTCCATTCAGCCTGTACCCCAAATGCCTGGGCCATGGACCCCGCGAGGCGCTTGAACTTCATTGCATCCATTTCTGAGAAGGACAGCAGCAGCACAAAAAAGCACATCAGCAGGGACATCAAGTCCGCAAAAGTCGCCAACCATGCAGGCATGGTCGGCGGACATTTACAGGGGGATTCGTCGTCTTCGTCACTCACGCGTCAGGCCTTCAGGTTTCCGCCAATTCGCGCTTACTTTCCGGCAGGTAATTGCGCAGCATTGAATCGATAATGCGTGGGTTCTGGCCATTCTGGATCGCCAGCAACGCGTCAATCACCAAGCTTTTGGTCAACGCCTCTTCCGCCGCCCGCAGCTTGAGCTTGTCTGCGATAGGGCCGGCGATACAGTTGGCAATGACGGCACCATATAAGGTTGTGAGCAGCGCCACTGCCATCGCAGGACCAATGGCTTTGGGGTCGTCCATATTGGCGAGCATCGCCACCAGTCCCACCAGCGTACCGATCATGCCCATGGCCGGCGCCACCTCCGCCACTGCAGCGAACAGGGACGCACCGCGAGCGTGGCGCTCAACAGTCTGATTGCGATCTTTTGCCAGCAGCGCTTTCACGACATCAGGGTCGTGACCATCCACCAACAGTTGAATCCCTCGCTTCAAAAAATCATTACTGACTTCCTTGCCCTCCAACGACAGAAGCCCGCCTTTACGAGCCTCATCCGCCAAGGTGACCACTTCGGCAATCAGATCGGACGGATCGAGATTCTTGACGACAAAGCTTTTTGCCGCCACCTTGCCAGCGCTCAAAAACTGCCCCAGACCAAATTTCGCCATTACGGCGAAGAGAGATCCGCCCACCACTATGACGATCGAAGGCCAGTCTACGAACATGCCCAGCTCACCGCTCATGATCATGGCAATCATGATTAATGCGACTGAGCCGACAATCCCAACGAGTGTCGCTAGATCCACACTAAACCTCACTTTAACAATCGATAATCGGTTATTCCGCCAGCATCGGGACGGGAGAACCCGAACGAATTAAGTCTAGTCGGATATTCCTGCGGCAAAGGTGGAGATAGCATTTTCCACGGCAACTCGGCATAGAACGTCAATTGACCACCTCTGGTCGGTCCGGTAGTGTTGCGCCTCAATTTCTTATACCGGTGAGTAATGTATGGCCGCTAAAAAGAAATCTCTCGATTTTGAACAGGCGCTGGTGGAATTGGAGCGAGTGGTTGTTGCCATGGAAACAGGCAATATGCCGCTGGAGGAATCGCTCAAAGCGTTTGAGCAGGGCGTCCGGCTCACCCGTGACTGTCAGCAGGCGCTAATGGAAGCAGAGCAGAAGGTCGAACTATTGCTCAACACCAATAAAGGTACGGACACAAGACCATTTAGCGACAGCGAAGAAGACCCCACATGACTCCCAACCTCCGCCAGTTCATCACTGTATACAGTCGCCGGATTAACCTGCTTCTGGAACGCGCCCTGCCGGCGCGCATCCCAGGTGGAGAACGTCTGCTGGAGGCCATGTCTTACAGCTTGCTCGGCACAGGCAAAAGGGTTCGCCCCATCCTCGCCTATGCCAGCGCCCAGGCGGTTGGAGGTGATATGCAGGCGCCGCTGTTGGACGCCAGCGCCTGTGCCCTGGAATGCATGCACGCATACAGCCTGATCCACGACGACCTGCCGGCCATGGATGATGATGATTTGCGCCGCGGGGTGCCGACCTGTCATATCGCTTACGACGAGGCGACCGCCATCCTCGCCGGCGATGCCTTGCAATGCCTCGCCTTTGAGATTCTCTTGCAGTGCGAAGCGCCTGCAACTCAAGTGGTAGCGGTTGCCCGCGAGTTTGCCCAGGCCTCCGGCGCTGGCGGAATGGTGGTCGGTCAGGCGATCGATCTGGGCGCGGTAGACAAGGCTCCCACCCTAGAGTTGATGGAGCGTATGCACGTCCACAAAACTGGCGCACTTATAGAAGCTGCTGTGATCATGGGAGCGCTCGCCGCTGGTGTTCAGGATAGCCGCACACTGCGCGCGTTGCGCAGTTACGCCAAAGCGATAGGTCTGTCATTCCAGGTGCAGGACGATATCCTGGATGTCACGGCAGAAACGGTGACTTTAGGTAAGCGGCAAGGCGCGGATCGAGAGCGAAACAAGCCTACCTACGTCAGCCTGTTGGGATTGGAGGGCGCTGTCCAAAAGGCCAGCGAGCTTCACGAGGCCGCGCTCGAGGCGCTCCGTGACTTTGATGACAGTGCAAATATGTTGCGGGATCTGTCTGCCTATATTATTCAGCGAGGGACCTAGATCATTCCGCCGAAGGCTAGGCCTGTCAGCGAGAGACTTAGCCCAAAGCCGCACCGTTTTGGTGCCGCAAGTCTATATTCATCGCTCCCTCTCCCACTTTCTTTTTGTTCACCCAAACGGCCGATAGGCATTGTCCTTATCGGCGACGAACTCAGTACAGCTTTGACGATCAGATCAAAACGATGATCAACGGAACCGCCAACCTGATCTCTATTTGAGAACAATGCCTGTATTTCTCAGGGACGGCTAAACCGGTCGCATCGAGCATGCCTAATAAACGAGACATGGCTTGCTTCTTGAATAATTCGGATTGCGGGAAAAGCTGAAGCAAGTGTATCCAAGCGCTAGCAGAGCGCAGAATTTTCCATAGCGAGGTACAGAGTTTTCAGGTTAAATACCAAAAAAGCAGGTTCAGTCTGCGCCGCCAACTTCCTGACAGTTAGATGAACGACGAAAACATTCAGGAACCGAAGCGTTCAAAATTTTGTCGAAAGCTGGCAGTTTTTTCCGAAAATTGCCAAACGCAAGGATTTCCCAAGGTCTATGC
>JAEZGT010000218.1 GCA_023416875.1 Pseudomonadota bacterium | reverse complement strand
GGATATCAGCGACCGTGGAGAACTGTTGGCAGCGCGCATTTCCATGGCGCTGGCGATCGTTGTGTCCACCTGGCTCGGCATCAACCCGCCGGGGTTTGCCGCGCAGGTGGTCGCCCTCGCCTTTGGTATTGCTGCAGCATCGATTTTCCCTGCCTTGATGATGGGCATTTTCTCCAAACGCGTGAACAGCATCGGCGCCGTCTCCGGTATGTTGGCCGGCTTCCTTGCTACCGTGGTGTACATCTTCCTGTACCTCGGCTGGTTCTTTATCCCCGGTACCGCGACCTTCGCCAACGTTGAAGCCAACTGGCTGCTGGGCATTTCCCCGCTGTCGTTTGGTGCTGTTGGTGCTGTCATCAACTTCGCGGTCGCGCTGACGGTTTCCGCCTTCACCGCGCCGCCGCCGAAAGAGATTCAGGATTTGGTCGAAAGCGTCCGCTATCCGCGCGGCGCCGGAGCTGCCACAGGCCACTAACAGCACGTAGTGTCGTTCAATCATGGGCTTTCCTGGGAAAGCCCTTTTTTATTTAAGGCTCAGCATGTTTTGGGAATTTATCGCCACTGTTTTTGCCGGCGTCGGCGCTGCGGGGGTGCTTCTGATCGCCCGCTCTATCACCCGCTGGAAAACGCCGCGCTGGAGTATTCCCGTGGTCGCCGGCAGTGCCATGTTGGCGTTTCAGATCTACAGCGAATACAACTGGTTTTCACACCAAAAAAGTCTGCTACCGGATGACGTCACCGTGGTTCGTCAGATCGAAGAGGCAGCGCCGTGGCGCCCCTGGAGTTACCTCTATCCGCAGACCGTGCGTTTTATCGCCGTGCGCGTCGGCAAAGCCGCCGTCAATACCATCAATCCAGACCTGGTCCTCGCCGAGGTTTATCTGTTTGAGCGCCGCATGTCCGCTCGCCGGGTGCACCAGGTTTTCCACTGCGGACAGAGCGCCCGCGCCGATTTCTCGGACAACCTGGAAATTCCCGCACCGGGAGCCAGTCTTGATAACACCTGGACGCCGCTGACGCCGGATGACGAACTGCTGCGGGCGGTGTGCGGCAAAGCGCTGGCCGGCAGCTGGCAGGGGAGCCATTGATGGAGCCGGCCGATCTGCGCCAGTTTCTCAGCCGCACCGCGCCCTTCCGTTATCTGGACGAACAGGGCCTCAGTAGCCTGCTGAAAGGCCTGACGGTGTTCTATTGCCCCGCCGAGGACACAGTAGTGATCCCGCCGGATGAATTGCTGATCGTGCGCTCCGGAACATTTTCTCTGCTGGATTCGCAGCAGCACCGCCATACGCAATTGCAGGAGGGCGACTGCGCCGGGCATGAGGCCTTGCTCGGCGCGGGCGACGGCGGCAACCAACTGGTGTGCGACGAGGACGGGCTGGTTTTCTGGCTGAGCGGCGCGGTCTTTCGCGAGTGCGCCCAGCGCAACCCTCATTTCGCCGGCTACTTCCAAGGGTTGGCCCGACGGACCTTACATCAATATCGCGACCCGGAAAGCGCGGGGCGATTCACGCAAAAAATTGGCGACGTAATCAAGCCGGTCAAAGTCGTCATAGCCCCTGATAAGACGATTCAGGAAGCCGCTGCCTTAATGACGCAACACCGAGTCTCCTCGCTTCTGGTAGAGGAAGAACAAAAGCTGGTCGGCATCCTCACCGATCGCGATTTGCGCAGCCGCGTACTTGCCCAAGGCCGTGGCGGCGATACCCTGGTGCGCGAGGTAATGTCAGGGTCGCCCCGCTGTATCGACAAAAATGCCTTTGTATTTGAGGCCGTGCAGAAGATGAGTCAGCACAATGTTCATCACCTGCCGGTGCTGGACCGCGGCAGCAGCTACAGCATGATCACCCTCACCGACGTGGTGCGCGCGCAGCAGAACCACCCGGTGTATGTGATCGGCGATATCCACCGCCAGACCGATGTGGACGGCTTGCGCAACTGCGCCCGGCAGACCCGGCCACTGCTGGAGGAACTGGCGCGCCAACAGGTGCCCGCCCACGAGGTCGCCAACGTCATCACCACCATTACCGACGCTCTCACCCAGCGCCTGCTGTATCTGGCAAAAAAACAACTGGGCGAGCCACCCTTTGCCTATTGCTGGCTGGCCTTCGGCTCCCAGGCGCGCATGGATCAGAGCATCAACGCCGACCAGGACAACGCGCTGCTGCTCGCCGAAGAACCTGTGGGCGACGCCGTCGACTATTTCGCCCAACTGGCGGACTTCGTCTGCCATGGCCTCGCCCAGTGCGGCATTCGCCTTTGCCCCGGCAATATCATGGCGAGCAATCCTGAACTGCGTTTGGGGCTCGCCGGCTGGAAGGGCAAATTCAGCCATTTCATCCAGTCGCCCGATCCCGAATCCGTGCTCGCCTCCAGTATTTTCTTCGACCTGCGCGGCATCGACGGCGACCTGTCGCTGCTGGCGCCGCTGCAGCAACACATCCACCAGACCACTCGCCACAACGACCTGTTTTTCTTCCATCTCGCCAACGCCGCCCTCGAGCGCACACCGCCCTTGAGCATGTTGCGCAATTTTGTGTTGGAGCAAGGTGACGACGGGGAAAAAGGCGTGGACCTGAAAAAGCGCGGCATCAGCATCATTACCGATGTCGTGCGGGTGTACGCCGTCGCCAACGGTGTGGACGAGGTGAATACCCGTCGGCGCCTGCAGCAGCTGATGCAACAGAAGGCGCTGGAGCATCACGATGGCCAGAATCTGCTCGACGCGTTTGACGTGATCGCACAACTGCGCTGGCAAAAACACCAGCAATTGCTAGCCCAGACTACCCCGCCGAATAATTTGCTCGACCCCGCCCGCCTGCACGCATTGCAGCGCCAGCAGCTCAAAGACAGTTTTCTGGTGGTGAGCAAGGCGCAGACGGCACTGAAAAACCATTTCTGCCGGAATCTGTGACGAATGGCGGTTTGGGACTGGCTAAGCGGCCGTAAACAAACACCCGCACCGGTGCTGAAAGCGTTTAATTCCACTCTCCAGCCACACGCGAAAATGGCACCCAGAAACTGCCCGCTGCTAGTGCTGGATATCGAAACCACCGGCCTGGATTCTCACCGGGACCACATAGTGAGCATTGGCTGGCTGCCGGTATGTGAACGCCGGATCGTCATCGCTGAGGCGCGCCATTACCTCATCCAAAGCCCGGTGAGCGTCGGCCAAAGCGCCGTCGTCCACGGCGTGCTGGATCGCGATCTGGTGGACGCCAGAGAGATAACCTCCGTCCTGCAGGAGTTGCTCGGCACTTATGCTGGCTATATTTTTGCCGCCCACCACGCGCGGTTGGACAAAGCGTTTCTACAAGCGGCGATACAAAATTGTTTGGGTGGGAAGGCGGTGATGCCCTTTATCGACACCATGGCAATTGAGCGCCACAGGTTGCAGCGTCAGGGGCTGGAAGTAACTCCGGAATCCTTGCGCTTGGATCATTGTTTACGGCGCTACGGTCTGGAAAATCCGGCGTTCCAACATCACGCCCTGGAAGACGCCTACAGCTGTGCTCTGCTCCTATTGGCGCAGACCAGCCGCACCCACTTTTCCCTTGGGGATCTGCTGCGGCAATCCTAAGATCCCCAGATCCTAAACAGGCTCTCAGTTAAACGCGCTTGAACCCAATACGGAAGCCGCCCCAATGCCGCCCGGCCACCACGATCGGCACAGACAGATCGTGGAGGATTTCCCCGGTATCCCGTTTGTAGGTCTGCAGCAGCATTGGCTGGGTATTGCTGCCGGCGCGCTGACCGGTGCGATCGGTGAAGATGCGTTTACTGCGGTTGTGCACCAGATCCACGTCGTGTTTACCGGTGAGCGGCTGGGAATATTTTTTGTTGTGCGTCGGGAAATAACCTTTGCGATCCACCGCCCCGGCGTAAAGGATATTGGCGTGGCGGGAGAGGATCGGCTCCTGGATCGCCGGGAAAAAGGTATCGGTAAAACCGTCGAACGGGGTGTGGTATTTCTGCGGATTGGTATTGGGTATCGGCGTGTAC
>JAEZGT010000204.1 GCA_023416875.1 Pseudomonadota bacterium | reverse complement strand
ACCAAGTGATTGATGATGTAGTAGCTGAGATATGGATAAACCGCAGTCGCGCCGTAGCCGATCAGCGCCGCCACATGATGCGGATCGCGGGCTGTGGCGGTTTCGACAATGATATTGGCATCACAGCGCAGCCCGGTGTTGGTCAGGCTGTGATGGACCGCGCCTGTTGCCAGCAAGGCATGTATTGGCAGCAGGCCTTCGGTAAAGCCGAGATCCGACAGCACAATCAGCACCTCGCCTTTGCGCACGCCCGCAGCCACCGCAGCCACCAGATCACTAATCGCCTGTCCTAGATCTTTCTCGGCGGGATTGTATTGCAGGCTGTAACGGCCAATGGCGTAACGATTCTGGTCCACTCCCATCAGAGCGCGATACTTGGCGGGTGAGAGCACCGGGCTGCTCAGGATGATGCGCTGGGCATGTTCTTCCGTTTCTTTGAACACCGGCTGTTCTCGGCCGAGGCAGGTTTCCAACGACATGACGATCGCCTCGCGCAGCGGGTCGATCGGTGGATTGGTGACCTGAGCAAACTGCTGGCGGAAAAAATCGTAAAGCACACGGCGCTTCTGCGAGAGTACGGCCATGGGGGTGTCATCACCCATGGAACCAACCGCCTCCTGGCCCGACTCCGCCAATGGACGCACCACCTGATCACACTCTTCGAAAGTGGCGTGGTACATCTTCATGTACGCCTTCACTTCCTCCGTCGTCAGCCCGTTTTCAGCGACGTCGACAGCCAAGCTGGATTCGATACGAATGGCGTGTTTTTTCAGCCAATCCAGGTAGGGTTGGGTATTTTTGAGCTGGTTGTCGATATCGGCGGTGTGATGCAGCTCGCCGGTCAGCGTATCCACAGACAGGATTTGGCCGGGACCAAGGCGACCTTTGGCTACAACATCTTCTGGGGAATAACGATAAACACCAATTTCGGACGCAACCGTAATAGTGTCGTCTTTGGTGATCACCCAACGGGAGGGGCGCAGGCCGTTTCGGTCCAACGTACATACAGCGTAGCGACCATCGGTGATTACCAGACCGGCGGGGCCGTCCCAGGGCTCAATATGCATCGAGTTGTATTCGTAAAACGCCTTGAGATTCTCATCCATGGTCTCCACGTTTTGCCACGCAGGTGGTACCAGCATGCGGATGGCTTTGTGCAATTCCATGCCGCCGGTCAAAAGCACTTCCAACATATTGTCGAGACTGGATGAGTCCGACCCTTCGCGGTTTACCAGCGGTGAAATCTCTTCGAGGTTGGGCATGAATTCCGATTGGAATTTGCTCGTCCGAGCGACGGCCCAATTGCGGTTGCCGGTAACCGTATTGATTTCGCCGTTGTGCGCAAGCATGCGGAAGGGCTGTGCCAGCGGCCAGCGCGGCATAGTGTTGGTCGAAAAGCGCTGGTGGAATACGCAGATAGCGGTGGCCAGATTTTCATCCGCAAGGTCCGGATAGAAGCGCGGCAAATCAACCGGCATCATCAGGCCTTTATAAGAGAGGACGTTAGCGGACAGGCTGGCAATATAAAAAGCCACGTCGTCCTGCAACTGCTTCTCCGCCAAGCGGCGGGCTATGAACAATTTGGCATTCAACTCGCGGTCGCTGCTTGCGTCGCTGTTGACGAATACATGATAGATATCCGGAACGCTGCTTTTGGCGATAGGGCCGAGGCAGGTATCGTCAGTGGGTAATTTGCGCCACGCGATTTGCGCCAAGCCTTGGCTCGCCAAAACGTCTCCCAAAACCTTTTGGGCATGGGCACATTTTTCCGCGTCGCGACTCATCATGATGGAGCCGACACCATAACGCTCACCCAACTGAAATCCGGCATCGCGCTCGGCAACCAAACGCAAAAACGCGTCTGGTTTTTGAATCAAAAGTCCGCAGCCATCACCAGTTTTGCCATCGGCTGCAATGCCGCCCCGATGGGTCATGCATGTAAGCGCTTCAATCCCGGTTTTCAGCAATTTGTGGCTCGGCTGTCCCTTGAGATGGGCAATCAGGCCAAAGCCGCAGTTGTCTTTGAACTCATCTAACCGGTAAAGACCAGTATTCATAGGCTGTTTCACTTCATTCAAACAAAGTTGTTAAAACGCACCCAGGCGCCGCGATTCCGATTGTTTGCCAAAGCGGTATGGAAATCGGTGGATTGGGGCGACAACCGACCCTCTAGACAAAAAAGCCCCTCGCAGAAAGGGGCTTGCCTAATAAATGGGCGCTGCATGGTACCCGCTCACTTAGAGCTTGGCAAGTTTGTGCGCGGGACGGGATCACACCCCTGACTCAAGGGTGTGTAGAGGGCAACTGGCCAATAAATCAACGGCTTTTGCGGACCTCCTGATGGATCTGCTCTATCTTCTTCGGCCAGGGTCCGCCGCTGCGTTGCTGCGCGGGCAGATTGGCAATTGCCGCTTCCGCAGAGGCTTTGTCCGCATAGAAACCCTCCACCAGAATGAACAGCAATTTGCCGTCACGCTCGGTTTTGTACATCAACAAATTGTGCTTATTCGGCTGACTGGCAATAAAAGCCGCCAGTTTGTCTTCAGCACTCGCCGCCATTAATTGGAGCACATAAGCGTTAGGCGGATAGGACAGCAGCCGCTCCGCGCCCAGCTCTATTGAAGATCGCGCAACCTGGGCAGGCTCGGATGGAGGCGGAGGTGGCGCAACTACAGCCGACGTTGCCGGCTCAATGGGGCGATCCATCTCAGGCGCAGCTTGCGGCACACTTACGTTGGGCTTCTCTTCAAGATTCACGCCAGCTGCGCCCTGCGCCGGTGATACGACCTCCGGCATGTCATCAGTAATTGCTGCCGTCGGGGTTGAGGTATCAATCTGCGGAGAGACTGCTGCACCCGTAGACTCTGGCAAATTATCGGCAGGCTGCACTAAAGAATCCGTCACCGGCCTCACCGACAATGTCGTGACACGCGGCGTTTCATCGTGATGCGAATCATCGGAATCGCGCACCAAGAACGCCCAAACCAGCACCCCGCACAACACCACCAAGGCTGCTATATGAGCCATGGGTAAACCGCGCAGGGACATGACCGGCACGGAAGTCGGGGAAGAGGGGCGCAAACGATCAAAGGCCGCTAAAGCTGCGCCAGGCAGCCCGCGGGATTGATACCAGATGCTGTGAGTTTGCTCTGCCCCCAGAGCGCCTGCTTGCGGCTGATGCATTTGCAGAAGCTGTTGGATTTCGGTGACAGAAAATACCGGCAGAAGCGCGTCATGTACCGCCACATCCAGAACTTGAAGCGCGTCAATGCGCGCAGCAAAGTCCGGTTGCGCGAACAATACCACATGCAAACCGACACCCGGATCCTCCTGCCCCTGCAGGGTGCTCACCAACGCGCCGAGTTCGGAATCCATTAGCCGGTGTGCGTCATCGACCAACAGGACTGCGCGGGCTCGCTCTTTATGAAGCGTCTGAACGAAACCGCGCAATGCGGCGACCAGCTCACCCATACCGGCATTGGCAGAAGGGCGCAGCCCTAACTCGTCCAGCACATCGCGAAAAAAAACCGCTAAGCCAGCGCCTTCCGCAACGGTTACGCCGATGGTTGTGGATCCCAAACCGGTCTGCAACAAATGAGCAAAAAATGTCGACTTGCCGCCGCCGGTGTCCGCATGAATGACCTGAATACTGTTGCCAAATTGAGCTAGATAGACGATCTGCTGGCGCAACCCCTGCCAACTGGGAGGAAAATAGGCGGACCCGATCAGTGGCGGTGATGCCGCATATTCGTTCGCTCCGGACATTTGGCCTCTTGTCTCTGACTGATGCTTCATAACCGCTGCAACTGAGAAAGGAGGGCTTTCGGATCGTACTCTGATGTCACTACAGCCTTGCCACAGCCTTGCAGGAGCACAAGGCGAATACTCCCATCCAGAACTTTCTTGTCCACCGCCATATGGGCAAGAAAACTTTCAGCAGTCATCTGTTTTGGTGGAGCTACCGGTAGACGCGCTTTGGCGATCAGCCGTGTCGCTCTTGCCAATATATCCTGCGACAACCAGCCGAGGTCGACGGACAGTTCGCAAGCCATAATCATGCCCGCCGCAACCGCCTCGCCATGCAGCCAGGTGCCATATCCCATTTCTGTCTCGATCGCATGACCATAGGTATGGCCGAGATTGAGAATCGCCCTTATGCCGCCTTCAAATTCATCCTGCCCCACCACATCCGCTTTGATTTCACAGGAGCGGCGAATGGCGTAGGTCAAAGCCTCGGTATTACGGGAATTTAATGCATCGATATTGGCTTCCAGCCAAACGAAAAAATCCTCGTCGGCAATCAAACCATATTTGATGACTTCGGCAAGGCCTGCGGCGAGTTCACGATCCGGCAATGTCCGCAATACATCTGTGTCGATCATCACTGCACGCGGCTGATAAAACGCGCCGATCATATTTTTGCCGAGAGGATGGTTGACGCCGGTTTTACCCCCAACAGAAGAATCCACCTGAGACAGCAGCGTGGTTGGAATCTGCACAAAATCCACCCCGCGCTGATAGGTAGCGGCCGCGAACCCTGTCATATCTCCTACCACCCCGCCGCCCAGCGCGATTAACGTGGTTTTGCGGTTGTGTCTTTCCTGCAAAAGCGTGTCAAAAACCCGGGTCAAAGTTTCCAAAGTTTTAAAGCTTTCCCCGTCCGGCAGATGTACCACCGACACCTGCGCGTCCGGGCGGATGCTTCGCAGCAAATCGCGAATCCGCTGCTCGTAGAGTGCGGCCACTGTTGTATTGGTAACGACGCAGAATTGTTTACCAGAACAGAAAGGTGCCAGGAGCTCCGCCTGATTAAGCACTCCGGAGCCAATAAATATTGGGTAGCTTCGACCATCCGGCAAAGCCACTTTCAAACTGGGCATAGA
>JAEZGT010000170.1 GCA_023416875.1 Pseudomonadota bacterium | reverse complement strand
TGCTCGACACTATTCCATTTTCCCTTCTCGAACTCGCCTCCATCCGCGTGGACAGCGCCGCCTGCGAAACCTTCAAACACTCGCTGCGTTACGCCCAGGCAGCGGATGCCCTCGGTTATAAACGCTTCTGGCTGGCGGAACATCACAATATGGAAGGCATTGCCAGCAGCGCCACCGCGGTATTGATCGGCCACATTGCGGGCGGCACCCGCAATATTCGCGTGGGCTCGGGCGGCATAATGCTGCCCAACCATCCACCGCTGGTGATTGCCGAACAATTCGGCACCCTTGCGAGCCTTTACCCCGATCGCATTGATCTAGGTCTCGGCCGCGCGCCAGGCACTGATCCTATTACCGCAAGAGCACTGCGCCGCGACGATCGCGCCGCCGATGAATTTCCCCAGGAAGTGTCTCTGTTACAGCAATTGCTAGCGCCGGCAACACCGCAGCAAAAATTAAAAGCGGTGCCGGGCGTGGGTACACAAGTTCCGATTTGGTTGCTGGGCTCCAGTCTTTTTAGTGCGCAACTCGCTGCCCAACGCGGCCTGCCTTATGCCTTCGCTGGCCATTTCGCGCCGCGCTTAGTGCGGGAGGCGATTCACATTTATCAAACCCAATTCCGCCCTTCCGCCACACTCGCCGAACCCTACGTTATTTTGGGACTACCTGTCGTTGTCGCGGAAACCGAAGCGCGGGCGAAATTTATTTCCACCACCGGTAAACAGCGCATCCTCGCCCTCTTCCGCAACCAGCCTCTGTGGCTGCGCCCTCCCGTTGAAAGCATGAACGGGCTCTGGACACCACAAGAAGCCGCCGGCGTAAATGAATTCCTCGCCTTAGCGGCGGTAGGTACACCGGCGCAAGTCAAAACGCACCTACAGGGGTTGGCGGAGGAGCTTAAAATTAACGAGTTTATGTTTACCATCGATTTATACGACCCAGACGAGCGTATCCGTTCGCTCGAACTGTTGATGTCGATCAAATCCTAACCGCACCTCTAACGCTATTATCAACCTCACCTGTCAAATGCTGTATTGAAAGTCCGTCACAACACTCACAGCCCGCCGCAACTTTGTCGTCGCGCTGGGTGCATATAGCGCCGACCCACCCCTACCAGTTAGATAACTTGTTATCTCACATAAAATAACCGTTATCACCTTCAGCAAAGCTCTTGATATATTTTCGAAAAATACAGATAACGAAGAGGACTATCCATGAAGACGACCAACCTGCTCTCTTTACTGATCAGCGGAACATTGCTGATAACAGGCGCTGCCAACGCGGATCAGGCTTTGCGCGATCGCGCCAACGCCATATTCAAGCCGATTCCGGAAAAAGTCACCGAAGTGGCCGGAGAAAAAGTAGTGGCCGCACATGTGGAGCTCGGGCATAAACTCTGGTTCGATCCGCGCCTGTCACGCAGCCACCTCATCAGCTGCAACACCTGCCACAATCTCAGCATCGGCGGCGGTGACAATGTTCAGGTTTCTATTGGCCACGGCTGGCAAAAAGGTCCGCGCAATAATCCCACCGCGCTCAACGCCGTATTTAATGCCGCGCAATTTTGGGATGGCCGCGCCGCCGATCTCAAAGAGCAGGCACTGGGCCCCTTGCAAGCGCCAGTGGAAATGAACAACACGCCGGAGCGCATCGAAGCCACATTAAAAAGCATTCCGCAGTATGTAGAGGAATTTCAAAAAGCGTTTGGTGGCAAAAATCCTGTCACCATTGCCAACGCCGCGCGCGCTCTCGCCGCTTTTGAAACAACATTGATTACGCCAAACGCGCCGTTTGATCGTTTTCTTAAAGGCGATAACAACGCGCTGACCCAACAACAAAAAGAAGGGCTGGAATTATTTATGAACACCGGCTGCACCGCCTGTCACAACGGTGTCAATGTCGGTGGCCAAGCGTATTTCCCCTTCGGCGTTGTGAAAAAACCCGGCGCGGATATTTTGCCAGTGGAAGATAAAGGCCGCTTTGCGGTGACCAATACCGCGAGCGATGAATATGTCTTCCGCGCATCGCCACTGCGCAATGTCGCCATCACCGCACCTTATTTTCACAGCGGCGAAGTGTGGGAATTAAAAGAAGCTGTCGCCATCATGGGCAATAGCCAATTAGGACGGGAACTCAAAGAAAATGAAGTGGATGCAATTACCGCATTTCTGCAGAGCTTAACGGGAGAACAACCCAAAATCACTCTGCCGATTTTGCCACCCAGCAGCCCCACCACGCCGAAACCGGATCACGAAATGCCATCGCAAATTCGCGTTGGCGCTGCAGAAACCAATCTCTAAATTAAAAGGCCGGCGCAAGCCGGCCTTTTCCTCACAATAAATCCATCCGTTATCTCTTCACAAATTCCCTCTCAAATTCCTATTTGGCGGCACTTAAGTTAAATAAAGATCAGAATTCAGTTATTCAGGACACATGTGTACTTCTGCCGATTTATTCAACTTTTTATATTATGATTACGCCCGGCATTTTTGAGATGACCGCCACAACCAGGAGACTAATAAGAATGATCAAACACTCACGTAAAACCGGTTTTAGCCGGTTCCTTGCCATAACCCTTACCACTCTCGCGTGTCATGTAGCCGCACCAGCCTTTGCGCAAAATGACACCATGACTCCGATCGCCACTCCCAAACAGCCCAACGCTATCGCCCTGGGAACCGGTCCGCTGCCGAACGCAACCGCGCAGGAATCCTGGCATAGCCAATACGGCAGCTCCTTCGCGCGCAACGTTACCGAGGCGACCTTAACGCCCTTCCTGCCGAAAAAACGCAAAGCCACAGGCGCTGCTGTGATCGTTGCGCCCGGCGGTGGTTTCCGCACTT
Organism: Pseudomonadota bacterium; assembly: GCA_023416875.1. GTDB lineage: Bacteria > Pseudomonadota > Gammaproteobacteria > Pseudomonadales > Cellvibrionaceae > UBA5868. Next base: position 4,122 of record JAEZGT010000170.1, on the reverse strand, counting down.
TGTCCATGAGCAATGAAGGATGGGATGTTGCCAAAGCACTGGCGGATAAAGGTGTTGCAGCTTTCGTTCTGAAATATCGCCTCGTACAGACGCCTGCCGACATGGACGAATTCCAAAAAGCCATGGCGGCGATGTTCTCCGGCGCCCCACGCGCTGCTCGCCCACTCGCCGATCAAAACCCTGCTGAAGAATTTGCTGTGCAAATCGCCGACGCCCGCGCTGCCTTTGCTCTGGTCCGCGAGCGCGCTAAAGAATGGCGAGTTGATCCCGACCGCATCGGCATGGTTGGCTTCTCCGCCGGCGCCATGCTCACCATGTCTACCGCGCTTTACGGTCAAGACGCCAATCCCGCATTTATCGCCAATATCTACGGTCCTTTGAGCGAAACAAAAGTCCCAGCTAATGCACCGCCTTTATTTGTTGCATTAGCCGCGGATGACCCGTTCTTTGCCAACTCAGGATACGGCCTGATCGACAGCTGGCGCGCCGCCAAACGCCCGGTGGAATTCCACCTCTTTGAACAGGGTGGACACGGTTTCGGCATGTACAACAAAACCACCACCAGCACAGGCTGGTTCGGCAATTTTGTGCGCTGGTTGGATATGCATGGGTATTTGAAGAAAAAATAAATAAAAAAACAAAAAAGGCGATTCAATTGAATCGCCTTTTTTATGTCTGCAACGATTAATCATCGCCGATAAATCTGATCCGAATTTTTATTCGCTTCCACTGTTTTAAAAGATCGCTCCTGATAACTATGTCCGCAACAACAGCAGTTATAGGTTTTGATTACCTCATAACGTTCTTCCGTCCAGGTCGTCACTGTAATTAAACGCTTGCCTTCATTAGGGCCGGAGATGGAACGGCCGCTTTCCTGTTCGCGTTTGCGCGGGGTGGCGGAAAGAAAAGTCTCATCCGTATTTGCCAAACTCACCGCAAAGGCTTCGCCACACTGTTTGCATTGAGCGTCGGACGCCAACCAGGTCATCACGCCATACCTCACCACCGCAAAGGCCCCCGCCCCTGCCAACGCGACGAAGATGTAACTCAGAATTGGATGAGTATCGCTGTAGGAAAACCACACCAACCCGCCGGCGATCAACGCGGCGATGGAACCCGCGCCAATACTGAGGAAATTGAGGTGGTTTTTGATGGAGACTTGGTCTTGGGTGAGATTTTGTTCAGACATAGGACGACTAATGATAACTGAATCAAGCGTCCGAGCGTTTGACGGTCAGCGTGTTTGCTGACTGAGGGCTGGATTAGTTGTAGATCAAAGTTGGCTACTCTGCCACCCGATTCCACGTGATTGTCCGGCTGCGCCAGTGGTCGCTGATGGTTTGGGTAAATTCGGCGCGGACGAGTTTGGCGCGGGTGTCGCACCAGAGTTCGGATTCTTTGCGGATGACCAGTCCCTCTGGCGCACCGCTGCGGTAGCGGCTGGTGCTTTGTTTTAACAAGGCTACCAGTTCGGACAAGCTGGTGTGACCCTGAAACAAGGCCGGCACTCTGGCTAGCCCCAATTCCTCCACCAACTTATTCCGCCGCGCACTGCTCCAAAAATGCTGTTGGCTGCGGTCATACACATCGAACACCACAAACCAGTCCGGCAGGTTTTCATAATCCAGCGAGTGTTTTGCCGCACACCATTCGCCAAACAGGATGAGGTCTGCATTTAACACTTGCGAAAAAGTCCACTGGTGTTGCGCGAGCCAAGAGGGCAAGCGGGAGAATTGCCCTGTGTAGGGTTCGATCAGATATTGGCCGCGATTTTGTGCGCGCAATTTGCCATCTGGCCCGAGCGAAATCCCCAAATTCGCGCCGTCCACTTTTTCTTCCACCAGCACAGTGCCTGACAGGATTTCATTCACCTCATGGGGTGCCAGCACTTTATCGTCGCGGGGCTGACCTTTACCCAGCCAGGCAATATGAGGCGTATGCGGAAAGCGGAAAAAATCGCTCATGATAAATTTGGTCCTATCTCTTCAGAAAATAACGCAGCAGCGGGAAACGCTGCTTCGGGAAATAATGTTGTCGCGGGAAATTCCGGCCGATCTTCCTGCGGAAATTTTTTGGCAAAAAAGCGGCAGATATCTCCAGGACAGAGAAATTCCACCTGAATATCTTTTTCGGCCAACTCCTGCCACCACTTCAGCCACTTAGAATCCGTCGCCTGCAAAATCGGCGGTTTGGCCGGGTGAGCATTTGCCACTGCGGGAAATTTGCGATCCGATGGATCAAAATGCTGCGCTAATTCCGCCACGGGAAATTCCGCAAAAGTATTCTCTTGCGTTTCAGTCAAATGCACTTGCGCCACGCGATTAGGATTGGCGGCATTTTGCAGAAGCCATTTTAAAAATGCGCTGCCTGCGCCTCGAACTTTATGGGCGGACAATTTGTTTTGATACTCCAGCAGAATCCGGTACTCGTCATCAATCACCACTGTGCCGGAGGCTTTTATTTCCTGCAGGCGCTCAACGCACGCCGAGTGACACTCCACCGACACATCCTCATGCAGCCCATCTGCCACCAGCAGCACATTGGTGTCGATCACCACCTCTGTCATGGAGTGTTGCGCTCCTGTTGGCGACGTTTAATCGCAGCATTTGTGCGCGCGGCCAATTCGCCCATATCGTCGCCGAAAAAATTATCCGGCCAATTTTCAATTTCGCCGTAGGCATTTAACCGCAGTGCTTCCAAATCCAAACCGCGTTCCGTGCGATTGGCAAAATACACGGCCACATCCTCTGGCGATACAGCGCCTTCGGCTATGCGTCGCTGTAGGCGCAATAAAAAATGTTCCGAGTGACTTTCCACCACCAATTGCACATGGCGCGACCGCCCCTTTTCTCGCGCCTGTATCGCGCTGATAAAAGCATCGGCCAATTCCGCCTGCACTTGCGGATGCAAATGCACTTCCGGCTGCTCCATCCAAACCGTGGAATAAGGCGGTGCGTAAAACGCTTGCACGAGCGCGGGTAACACTTGGGAAATACCAAAACCCACATCGGTCAATTTGACCTCCGGCGCATTTTGGTGGGTTTTGATTAAGACTTCGTATTCTTTTCTGCCCGCCGCAATCGGGCGCACCGCAAAACTGTAAATAACACCCAAACGGTGCAGCCACTCGGCAATCAACTCATCAAATGATTGCTCTTTATTATCCGCCGCCAATTGAATGGCCCGCCCCTCCTGCGTCGCCGCCAACAAAGCAGAAACCGCAAATTCTCCGCGCGAGCCCACATCCGGCACTGTATCGCCCGACCAGGAATAAGTGCGCTTGGGCGGTTCACGCAAGGGGCCTAAATAAATTAAACCCGTTAATAGATGTTCTGCCTCCAGCGAAAGTTGAGTTAAGGAAGAGGCATTTTGATAGCGCGCGAGGGTTACATCGGCAAAGCGATAAAATTTCTCTGGCGCTGCCAACGACAATTCCCTGCCCAGATTGGCCACCAGATTCAGCGGGTTCACATCCAAATAGGGTTTTCCGCTTTCATCAACGCCGTGTTTGACCGCCAGCGTCTCGGCGTTTTGGTCGTCGCTCAAGGTAAAGGTGAAAGACTCCAGCGCAGGCAAGCCTCTGGCATCAGCGCGCAAAACCGAGTGCAGACGGATTTTGTCGCCGTGATAGGTTTCCGATGCCGACAAGGGATTCCATAAATCCATCGGCTGCGGCAGCTTCCAGCCGAGCGTAAATTCGAGCTTGGCCGACAGATCGTGTCCGTGCAAACAATCGGCAAACGATCCCAAATCGATTTGCGAATGACTATCGCCCAAATGCAAAGCCCGCCGCCTGTCCGTCAGCAACACCGTTTGCTTCAGCCCCAACAACAAATGCCCAAGACTGCTTTTGCCCGCGCTGTTGGCCCCAAAAATCACCGTCAGAGGCGCCATGCGCAAAGGGCCAGTGTCCTGCCACGCTTTGAAGTTTTTAATGCGGAGCTCTGTCAGCATGATGCGTACCTGTGTCCCATAAAAATCGCGTGACTATACCATTTGGACCCTCTGGTTTTGCCGCTGGAAGGCGGGACACCTCAGGCCATCTGGCCGATGGTTTTGCGAAAGCGCGCCAGCGACAAAGAAACACGGAAAGACACATGGTCGACGGCGACAAATATGCGC
>JAEZGT010000155.1 GCA_023416875.1 Pseudomonadota bacterium | reverse complement strand
CCATTGATGCCGTGAAAAATAATTTGCACCAAGCCGCCGTTGCGAGCGGATTTTTTTACGTAGTCGATTAATTCTTTGCCAGTAACACCTTCCGGTAACAGCATCGATTTGTATTGTTCCGGAATTTTTTCCGCGCCTTTGATGCCGATAAAAAGTCCGCTGAGAGTTTCCACAAAATTGCCGTCTGCAACATCCCAATCCAGACAAGGCGGCGTAAGGGTGCGTTCGGTTTTGCCGTCAATGGCGTGGAGGAAGGAATTGGCGGTTAATAATTCTTCGCGCATTTGCGCCATGGTTTTCTTATCCAGGTCGTTGTGCGCAGCGACCCAGTCGCGGTCGGGTTTGGATTTGGCGCAGGCGTGGAACAGGGTGTGGTTGCCAAGCTCATAGCCATTTGCGGCGAGAGCGCGCCATTCGGGCAGACGCTCCATGACAACGGGTGAAGAAAGAGTCGGATAAAAACTCGCTTTAATGCCGTATTTGGTTAGCGCTGGAACCGCGTTATCGAGCTGCGAATTCAGGGCGTCGTCATAAGAGAGGCTGACCGCAGCTTTGGCTTTGCCGGGCCAAGTGATGGGGCCAGCGGCCTGAACCGTGGCGGTAAGCGCGAGGGATGCTAACGAAAGGGCAAAGGTGACAGTGATACGGCGGAGCGACATAGAAAGTCCTCAATTATTGGCGGCGCCTGCGCCCGGCGATACCGCGCGAAGCTGGCTTTTCTTAGAAGTTTGAATTTCAACATGAAATGCGCACCTATGGCACCGTATGAGCATTCCAATCCGCTTTCAGTATGGTTGCCGCCATTATGATCCGCTAGGTCGGGAAGAAAATGCTGTGGCGCAAGTATAGAGGGCATGTTAGAAAACCGGCCTTGCCCATCGAGGGGACCCCGATGCAGAAACAGATCGAAGAAATTTACAGGCACGAGTCGCGTCGGGTGTTCGCCACTCTGGTGCGCCTGCTGCGGGATTTCGACCTGGCAGAAGACGCACTGCAGGAAGCCTTCACCGCCGCCATGCAGCAGTGGCCGCAGGACGGTCTGCCGCACAATCCCCGGGCCTGGCTGGTGTCCGCCGCCCGCTTCAAAGCCATTGACCGCCTGCGCCGGGAAGCGCGCATCGACTCTTTGGAAGATCTGGAACAGGAGCCCGTGGCGCCGCCGGAAAAGGAACAGGAGGCCATAGTCGACAACCAACTGCGCCTGCTCTTCACCTGCTGCCACCCCGCCCTCGCCCCCGAACTGCAAATCGCCCTCACCCTGCGGGAAATCTGCGGCCTCACCACCGAAGCCATCGCCAGCGCCTTTCTCATCACGCCCACCACCATGGCGCAGCGGCTGGTACGTGGCAAAGCCAAAATCCGCAATGCCGGCATTCCCTACGAAGTGCCGGGCCAGAAGCATCTGGGCGAGCGCCTCAAAGCGGTGTTGACGGTGATTTATCTGGTCTTTAACGAGGGCTATCACGCCTCCTCCGGCGATAGCCTGGACCGACCCGACCTCGCCGAGGAAGCCATTCGCTTGGGGCGCTTGCTACTGGAACTGCTGCCACACGCTGAAGTGCGCGGCCTGCTCGCCCTGATGCTGCTCCACCATGCCCGCCGCGCCACCCGCACCTCAGCGGATGGCGACCTTCTGCTGCTGGAAGAACAGGACCGCAGTCTGTGGGATCGAGAGCTGATTCGCGAGGGACAGGCATTATTGGAGAGCGCTCTGATCACGCGCCAATTTGGCGCTTTTAGCGTTCAGGCTGCCATCGCTGCGGTGCATGCTGAAGCACCCACCGCCGATGCGACCGACTGGCCGCAAATCGTCGCCCTCTACGATGTGCTGCTGCGGCTTGCGCCTTCACCTATCGTTGAACTCAATCGCGCCGTCGCCGTGGCCATGCGCGATGGGGCAGAGACTGGGCTGGCACTAGTGGGTAACCTGCTAGAACGCGGCGATCTGCGGCAGTACCACTTGGCGCACGCGGCCAAGGCGGATCTGCATCGCCGCCTGCGTCAGTATCCGGAGGCGCATACTGCTTATAAAGAAGCTCTCCAACTCGCGCAGCAACAAGTTGAAAAGCGCTTTCTGCAAAAGCGGCTGGATGAGATCAAAGCGAATTTGTCTTCGCATTAGAAAATTTTGCGCGACTGTCGATTTGCCTGGGTCGCGCTCGACTAATTCGCAAGAACGCCAATCACGCACTGCAATAAAGGGTAACCGCCATGAAATATATGATGCTGATTTACAGCGATGAATCCATCTGGACTGAGTCCGAGCGCGCCAAATGCATGGCCGAATCCGTTGACTTATGTCACCAGCTCAACGCGGAAGGTAAATATCTGAGTGCATCGCCGCTGCACTACGTCGAAACCGCCACCAGCGTGCGTGTGCGCGATGGCAAAGCTCTGGTTACGGATGGTCCATTTGCGGAAACTCGCGAACAACTCGGCGGTTATTATTTGGTGGATGCCGCAAATTTGGATGAGGCCATCGACATCGCCAGCCGAATTCCCGGGGCGCGCATGGGCACAGTGGAAATCCGCCCGATTTTCGAACTCGATAATCTCCCCATCCCAGGGAATAACCCATAAGGAGTTCCGTTATGAAAGTAATCGTTTTTGTGAAAGCCACAAAAAGTTCAGAGGCGGGCGCAATGCCCAGCACGGAATTAATTACCGCCATGATGGAATACAACCAACAATTGGTGGACGCCGGCATTATGTTGGGCGGCGAAGGCCTGCACCCCAGCAGTAAAGGCGCGCGGGTACTATTTTCCGGCAATGAACGCAAAGTGACACAAGGCCCTTTTCCTCACACCAATGAGATCGTTGCCGGTTACTGGATCTGGCAGGTGAAATCCATGGAGGAAGCCATCGAGTGGGTAAAACGCTGCCCCAATCCCATGCCGGAAAATTCCGAAATTGAAATTCGCCCGTTATTTACCGCAGAAGATTTTGGTGAAGCGCTGACACCAGAATTGCGCGAGCAGGAAGATCTGATGCGCAATCAGGTGCCGGAACCCGATCGCTGGGAGAAAAAACCCGCGCGCCTGTTTGCCGGCATCAGCCGCACTTACACCTTCAGCGAACGCGAAAAAATTCCAGCCCATTGGCAAGAGTTTGTGCAGCACTTTGGCAAAATTGATAAGCAGGTGGGCGTCGATAGTTACGGCATTTGCTGGAGCGCCAACACAGAAACATTTGATTATTTGACGGCGGTGGAAATCAGCGAAACCGGCCCTCTGCCTGAAGGCTTCACCACTCTGGAACTTGTCCCGCAACACTACGCGGTTTTTATCCACTACGGGCACTCGTCCGGTATTCCGCAGACCATCGCTGCAATCTGGGAAAAATGGCTGCCAGCTTCCGGTTTAAAAGCCGCAAATGCTCCCTGCTACGAGCGTTATACCTCCGAATACAACCCGCAGACGGGCACGGGCGGAACGGAAATCTGGATTCCGATTCAACAATAATTCACTGAGATTAAAATTATGAGCCGCAAAATATTTGTCAATCTTCCAGTAAAAGATCTGGAAAAAGCCAAGGCGTTCTACGCCGGCCTGGGATTTACCTGCAACCCACACTTCACCGATGAAACGGCAGCCAGCATGGTGATCAGCGATGAGATTTATGTGATGCTGCTGACGCAGGAAAAATTCGAGTCTTTCTCGCCGCACCCGATAAGTGACGCAAATAAAAACACCGAAGTTTTATTGTGCCTCAGCTGCGATAGTCGCGCGGAAGTGGACGCCACCGTAAAACTCGCTTTAGCCAACGGCGGCACGGTCTATCGCGAGCCGACGGACTATGGTTTTATGTACGGGCACAGTTTTAAAGACCCGGATGGTCACGCTTGGGAGCTGGCGTATATGGATCCGGCGGCAATACCTGGTTAATACCGGTTTTCTTCCCAAACACTAATAACGCAAATCGGAGGATTTATGGCGCAAAAAGGTAGCTGTCACTGTGGTCGCATCGCGTTCGAAGTCGAAGGCGCGCCTGGCGATGTGATTGAATGCAATTGTTCCCACTGCCAACGCAAAGGTTATTTGCTGTGGTTTACCGGGCGGGCGCAGGTCAAACTGCTTACACCGGAAAGCGACATGGCGACTTATAAATTCAATCGCCATGTTATCGAACACAAGTTTTGCCCCACTTGTGGTTGCGCGCCCTTCGGTTTCGGTGTCGATCCCAACGGTAACGCCACAGCCGCAATTAATGTGCGCTGCCTTGAAACCGTTGATATCGAAACCCTTAAGCGTATTCCTTACAACGGCCGCGACAGCTGATTTATTCCTGCCAGGGAATCGGCGGGGGCGATAAGCGTTTGGTTGCGCCTGGCACATCGGCAAAACGGTTTTTATTATCCGCTTCCCAATCGCGCTGAGCCTGAATAATGGCGGCGCGACTGTGGCTAACAAAATTCCACCAGATCAAAACTTCGTGTTTTAAGGGCGCGCCACCGACGAGAAGCGCGCGCCCATTCGCCGGGCTTTCCACACTCAAATGTGTGCGCCTGCAACCGAGATAAGCCAAATCATTTTCCGCAAAAATCTCGCCTTCGATTTTCCAATCGCCCTGCAGCGGCAGTAATCCGTATTCAAAATCGCTGCGCAATTGCAGATTTGTCTGCCCCGCTTGCACGACTTGCAAGTCCAAACCAACTAATGGAGAAAATGATTTAGTGGGTGCGGTATGCGCACCATAGCCGCCGATCAGTAGCGTCATATCCACGTTCTGCTCGCGCCAGTGCGGCAAATCCGGGTAATGATCGAAACTCGGCTCTGTGTCCGCGTGTTCTTTGGGCAACGCAATCCACAATTGCGCCGCGTGAATGGCATGCTGCCCCGCTACGCTGTCTTCGGTGTGGGCAATGCCGCGGCCCGCTGTCATTAAATTCACTTGCCCTGGGCGGATTACCTGCTCAGTGCCAAGACTGTCGCGATGCAGAATCTCGCCTTGCATCATCCAGGTAAACGTCTGCAGACCTATATGCGGATGCGCGCCCACGTGCAAATCAATCTCGCGGCCGCTCACCGGACCAATATGATCGAGAAAACACCAAGCGCCGATTACACGCCGCTGCCGGCGCGGCAAAACGCGGTTAACCTCAATGCCCCCGACATCGGTGTTGTGCGGTGTTACCCGCTCCAATACCGGAGTGCCCGTCACAGCAGGACAGTCAAGGGAGGACGCCAACTGATGGGGATTTTCAGTGTTGCTCATGACCGGTCTCCTGGCTGCAACGATTTATCCGTTACTGCTTCAATTCTGCGAATGGATTTTCAGAAATTGCTTTTTGATGATGATCATCATAATCACCGCGACGCGCTCGACAATTTTTCCGTCCGCATTCGTTTGAGCGCAGGCGCTTATCGTCTCCTGAATGCGGCCGAACGCGTTTTGATCAGCGTTAAGCTGGGGCACCGCCCGCGTCACTGCAGCAAGCACCTGGGGATAATCGGCGCCGATTTTCGTCAGCAGCTTAGCGGCATGACGCTCGAGCTCCTTGGCCTTCATTGCCCGCAATTGCGGCACAAGTTCAGCTTCACTGACTGACATTAATTCATTGGTTTTCATAAATTCTTTACCAGCAGCATTTAGATCCTAATTGATACTCCTGCGCCAGCGCGCGACCGTAGCGGAATAATTGCTGCAATACGATTTTTTGGTCTTTATTCAGATCTTGCTGTTCGTCGATAAGGCGGATTTTTTCCTGCAGTTGCGCCACGGACAGAATACCTTCGTCGCCATTTTCCAAACGATCGCGGCAAAATTCCAACCACTGACCACGCTCGGCGGTGGATAAGCTCTCAGGAAAATTGCGCGCTTTGTAACGCCACAACATATCGCGCAGACGTTTATCGCGGAACACATAATTGTGCTGAGTCAGATCATGCGGAGTTGCGGCGCGCACTTGCGCCATCACGGCCTTGTCTTCATCCGAAATAAAACCATCGTACAACTGCCGTTCAGGATCGCGGCGCGGAGCAAATTCGTTGCGACCCATCACCTGCTGTACTTTGTTCTTAAGATCCACCTGCCGCAACTGGTGCCAATGTTTTTCGCACTGTGAGCGGTCAATGTTCAAACGCGCAGCCGTTTTGTCATCCAGCATTTTCGGTGTGACCACTACAGGACACTTGTTCAGATGGATTAATTTCAGCGGAATTCGCTCTTCACCCTCGGGTAAATCGCTCTGGGCAGTAAATACCCTATCGGCGATTTGCTCCGCATCCAAGCGGATCAAATCCGTGGGATCAGCGGTGAGATTGACTACAATCACCGCATTTTTATTGGTCGGGTGCATTGCCAGAGGCATCACCAAACCAGCGCAGCCGTTATCGGCGGAGAATTTCGAGGAAATATGCAAAAGCGGTTTGCGGTTAACGAGATCGAACAAGCCGCCCACTTTGCTTTTGTGTTTGTGCTGCACCACATAATCGTAGAGTGCGGGCTGCTTTGCTCGGATCAAACGGGCGAGTTGAATAGTCGCCTCCACGTCGGAATAGGCATCGTGAGCGGACTGATGGTTGATGCCATTTGCAGCGGTGAGCAATTCCAGGCGAAAACTCACACGGCCGTCCACCTCCGGCCATTCGATTCCTTCAGGCCTTAATGCGTAACACAAGCGCACCATATCGATGATGTCCCAACGGCTATTGCCGTTGGCCCATTCGCGTTCGTAAGGATCGTAGAAATTACGGTAAAGGGTGTAGCGCGTGACTTCATCATCGAAGCGGAGGGAATTATAACCAACGCCGCAGGTTCCGGGCTGCGCCAACTCAGCGTGAATGTGCGCAATGAAATCCGCTTCGCTAACACCGTCGTTGAGCGCTTTTTGCGGCGCAATGCCGGTGACCAAACATGCTTCAGGGTGGGGTAATACATCGGGCGCGGGCCGGCAGTACAAACGCAGGGGCTCGCCGATAATATTCAGATCCTCATCCGTGCGCACGCCCGCAAATTGTGCGGGCCGATCCACAGAGGGATCTGTGCCCCAGGTTTCGTAGTCATGCCAATAGAAAGTGCCCATAACTTGCTCAGCTTTTGCGACGCGCAAGCTTAACATGCCGAGACGGATTTCGTTATACTCCCGGCCTCCCTACCCTCTCCTAACGCCAATTCGAGACTGACGGTTATGACTGACTTGCGCGCGCTCTTCGAAAATAACGCCCAGTGGGCTGAAAATATCAAAGCCAGCGATCCCGATTTCTTTAAGAAATTGTCTTCCCAACAAGCGCCGGAATTTCTTTGGATTGGTTGTTCTGACAGCCGTGTTCCCGCCAATGAAATTGTCGGCCTGCTCCCCGGCGAATTATTCGTTCACCGCAACGTCGCTAATGTGGTGGTGCATACGGATCTCAACTGCTTGTCTGTCTTGCATTACGCGGTATCTGTCCTAAAAATCAAACATATTATTGTCTGCGGACACTACGGCTGCGGCGGCGTCCAAACCGCGCTTGGCGATCGCCAGTTCGGCCTGGTGGATAACTGGCTGCGCAACATTCGCGACGTCTATTACAACAACCGCGACCAATTCAGTGAATCTCTCAGCCTGAGAGAGAAAGTCAATTTGCTATGTGAATTAAATGTCACACAACAAGTTGCAAATGTTTCCCACACAAATATCGTGCAAAACGCGTGGGATGCGGGGCAGGAATTGTCCATTCACGGGTGGATCTATGATATTCACGATGGGCTATTGAAACAGTTGACGCCGATCATCGATTCAGTGGAGCAGATTCCGGAGCAGTATCGGGCGAGGAAGCCTTGATTGGTTTTCGCAATAGAAACATTTACGCGGTCTTCACCGCGTAAACCATATTCAATAGCACCACCATGTGACACGCCAGCAC